>CAYHOD010000001.1:0-765 GCA_964358215.1 uncultured Gammaproteobacteria bacterium
GGGATTTAATTGGTCATTGGTTATTGGGATTTGGAATTTATAATCCATAATTAATTTTATAATTGGAATTTTAAAAATATACTTTTAAATATAATCTAATCGCAAGCTATTTTATAATCAGCCCCGCTTTTTCATTTTGATCTTTAATAAAAGTTGGCCATTGTTGCCAATCAAATCGTTTACCAATTAAACGATAAGAGAATTCGGCCGGTTTGTCTCCGCGGAAAATAATTTTTTCTCTTTCAATAAGATAATAAATATTTGCTGACATTCCGTATGGAGTTACTAATACGCTAACATTTTGTTTTGAAAAATCAATCGCTTTATACCAAACCCATAAATCAGTTCCTTCTTTTTCTTTGCTAAAATCAATAATATATTCATAAATTTTGAGTTTTGAGTTTTGCGTTTTGAGTTCGGCTTTGCCGATGTATTCTTCATTTACACCGCCAACTATTGAAGAAACATAAGTCGCGTATTTTTTTCCTTTTATTTCATAAAGAGGGTCAATAGTTGTAACAGTTAATTTGTTAACACCAACAATATTATTACCATTAAGATTAAGTCTATTATCATAAGTAGGGTAGATGCCACCACCAGAAAATGATAAACTACCTTCATTAATATCTGCGCTTTGCATTTCACAAATTTCATCAGCGCTACAAGCATTTGTATTTTCCGCTGTTGCGGGAATTATTGAATCTACATATAATTTAGTTGCAGCATGACTATCAGCCGTAGGAGTAATGACATTGAGCGCGCTGG
>CAYHOD010000001.1:865-25979 GCA_964358215.1 uncultured Gammaproteobacteria bacterium
AAAAATTTCCTGTGCCATTTACATCTAATTTATATTCTGGACTTGTTGTTCCAATTCCAACTTTGCCAGAAGCTAAAACTGTAATTGCTTCAGTTCCTGCGGCTGAAACATGAAATGGCTTTAACGTTGAACCAGTAGCAGTGGTAAGATTTAATAAATAACCAGCGCCAGTATTATTTATAGTATCAGTTAAATTAAAGAGATTATTTGCGCTAGTTGCGTTGCCATAAGTAAAAGTGGTAGTAAAATTATTATGTGAAAGAGAAAGATTAGTTGTAGGCGCAACAAGACTTGACCAAGCAGATGAACTAGTGGGAATTGCTTGCCAAGTTCCAACGCCTGAAGTATTAGTTGTTAAAACATATTTATCAGTAGTTGATGACCCCAATTGAAAACCAGTCATTTTAACTGTTCCATTAACATCTAATTTCGTTCCTGGCGTTGTTGTTCCGATTCCAACATAGCCGGTGCCATTTGGCATAATTGCTATGTGTTCATTTGTTGCTGAGGAGGTAATATCATTTGTTACTCCTGAAAAATTAAGCGTCCCAGTCATTGTATCTCCTGTTTTTGATACTTTAGTACTCATTGCTGAATCCATATATCCTTTAGTTGCCGCATTACTATCAGCTATAGGAGTAATGACATTGAGCGCGCCAGAAAAATTTCCTGTGCCATTTACATCTAATTTATATTCTGGACTTGTTGTTCCAATACCAACATTGCCATTAGTTATTCTCATTTTTTCTCCATCATCTTCAGTAAAAGTAATATATCCATCAGCCGTGTCTGTTACTGTAATATTACTATCTAATTGAGAAATACTATTTCCGCTACCACTTCCGCCTGTTGTTGTCCAAGACAATATTCCATTTCCGTCATTTTTTAAAAAAGTATTACTTGTGCCTTGTGTTGTTGGTAAAGTGTAAGTAATATCTACTGATTGATTACCGCCTTGAAAAATAGTATAAAAAGTTGGAGAAGTTCCTCCTTCTAAAATACCCATTGTTCCGGCAACAGAAAGTTTTTGTTCTGGACTTGCTGTTCCGATTCCAACGTTGCCATTTCCTTGATTATAATAAATGTCATTCCCTGTTTGAGTCCAATAACCGCCTCCTACTTCTGCCCAACTTGATTTGCAATCATTATTTTGAAAACAAAGTTCGCCATTATTGCCTATAATAACTTTCCCATCTTTATCAACTGTAAATTTAGCATTTCCACTTCCTATTTCTAAAAGCAATAAATTAGCATTACCAGTACCAGAAAGAATATTTCCATAAATTAAATTTTGATTTCCAGTTAAAGTAAGTTCAGAACTTCCAATTGTTAAACCTTTATCATTTCCTTTGCCAGTGGTAGAAACTGTTAACATGCCTTGTTTTGTTTGAGTTTCATCGCTTATTGTTATTACCTTCAAAGTACCTGCAATAGGTGGATCATTTGCGGGTTCTTGCCATTCTGCTAAAACTGGAATAATAAAAATAATAAAAAAAGTAAGAGATAAAATTGTTTGAAAAATATTTTTTTTCATATTTTTGAAAAAAAACAAAATAAATAAAACCAAACTTATAGATAGAATATACTAAAATTATAAAAAAGCAACTATAAAATTCTAATTTGCTTTAAGGCTTCTTCAATTTTTTCTTTCATTTCAGAAAATTTTAATTCTTTAATTTCAGGTCTAGCCATTATTACAACATCAAACCCCGTTGCAATATTAGGCAAATTTTTTCTAATTATTTCTCTTAATCTCCTTTTGATTAGATTTCTTTTATTTGCTTTTTTAGCTATTTTGTTAGAAATAACAAATCCAAAACGAGAAATATCCAAATTATTTTTTAAAAATTTTATTCCAAATTCTTTAATAAAAAAACTTCGTCCCCTTTGGAAAATAATCTTAAAATCTTTATCTTTAATAAGGCGATGCTGTTTTTGTAACACAAAATAAATTATAAACAATAATTATAATGAAAACATCAATCGCTAATTTATTAGCGTTAATTGACGTGAATAATATTAAATTGCAAATTGTAAATTTCAAATTGCAAATTTTTATTGATTCAAAATTTATAATTTAAAACTCTTATTATTTCTACAAGCTAAGAAGCTACTAGCTACAAGCTGATTAATTAATTTTTCGTCTTTTTCTTTATCTATTTTCTCTTTAAGTATTTTTTCAGTTGATAAAATTACCAAATCAACAATTTGTTTTTTTGCGTCTTCTATTGCTTTTTCTTTTTCTTGTTTAATTTCTTGACGCGCTTTCAAAATTATTTCTTCGGCGTTTTGTTTTGCTTTAATATCCATTTCTATTTTTATTTTTTCTCCTATTTCTTTTGATTTTTCCAAAATTTGTTCCGCTTCTTTTCTTGCTTTTAAAATTTCTTTTATTTTTTCTTTTTCAATTTCTATTCTTTTTTCTTCTATTTCTTTCGCTTGTTTTAGACTTTCCTCTATTTTTTTTGTTCGATCGTTGAGCATGTTAATAACAGGATTGTATAAAAATTTTTTTAATATAAAAAGCAGTAAAAGAAAATTTACTATTTGAGCGATTAAAAGCAATGGTTCAATCCCTAAATTGTGAAGTAATTGAGACATAAAAACATTGTAACATTTTAACATTCTAACAAAATTTGCAATTATATAAATTTAATAATCAACGCTACAACTAAAGCGTAAATGGCGATTGCTTCAGTAAAAGCGATTGCCAAAATCATTGCCGCTTGAATTTTTCCCGAAGCTTCGGGATTTCTTCCAATCGCTTCCATGGCTTTTCCAGCTAAAATTCCAATTCCAATTCCAGGTCCTATTGCTCCAACGCTAATAGCGATTGCCGCGGCAATTGATTTAAGATCTAATCCTGTATTTGGTTCTATCATAATTAATTCCTTTATTACGCATGTAAATTATGCGCAATTAAAATAAAATAAAAAAATTGTAAATTGCCCGCCTTGATTTGCCAAAGGCAAAGCCAAGACCCGCTTCTTACTCGCAAAGCAAGGCAAGTCGAGGAATCCCTTTAGAAAATGAAAAATGTAAATATCTCTGCCTACGGCAGATCTGCCGAAGGCAGAAAAAATCAAAATGGCAATGTAAAATTCAAAATAAATTTAAATAAAAATCCAAAATCCCAAATAAATAAAAGTACCTTGTAACTCGTAATTAGTAATTAAATTAATAATTTGCCTTTGGCAAATTATAGTTACGAGTTACGGATTACGGATTACTCTTAGTTAATTGTCATTTTACATTTTTCACTTTACGTTTTACGCTTTTAAAATTTCTCCATTCCGCTCGTTTCACTCGCTCCAGTCGAAATGACATCTTAGGTTGAATAATTTTTGCCAAAGTTTAGTTAATTCATAATTCGTAAATCTTGTTTAACATTAATGTTCCTCATGAACTATAGTTGCCATTTTTAAAAATACAAGGGTTAACATTGCAAAAACCAAAGCTTGAACAAAACCAACAAATAATTCCAAGGCCATAAAGGGTAAAGGAACGATAAATGGAATTAAAAAAGCCATAACAACAAGTAAAACTTCGCCGGCAAAAACATTTCCAAATAATCGAAAAGAAAAAGAAATCAATTTTGCTATTTCAGAAATTAATTCTAAAATTCCAACAAAAAATGATATTGGATTTTGAAAATTTATAAATTTTTTTGTATATTTAAAAAATCCGCAAGAAATAATTCCAAAAAATTGACACGCAATCACAGATATTAAAGCCAAAGCAATGGTCATATTTAAATCCGAATTAACCGAACGAAAAAGAGGAATAAATTTTTCTCCTTCTTTAAATCCAATCGTGCCAATTCCGGGAAATATTCCCAGCCAATTTGCCAATAAAACAAAAATAAAAATAGTTGCCACTAAAGGAAAAAATTTTTCTGCTTGTTTTTTATCATTAGTAATACTTTGAATTAAATTCAAAATATTTTCAATTAATATTTCTATTACATTTTGCAATCCTTTTGGTATAATTTGTATTTTTTTTGAAATTAAAAAAGCAATAATTATTAAAATAATCATTACCATCCAGGAGGTCAACAAAGTATTTGTGATTGGAAATTTTCCAATATGAAAAATTATTTCAGGAGATAAAGAAATATGCATAAAACATTATAACACAATAACATTGCAACATTATAACATTATTAATATAAAAATCAAAAAACAAAATTACAAAAATTCAAAGCTCAAATGTCAAAAGTCAAAACCATAACTGATTTTAATTTTTAATTTTTATTATTCCTACAAGCTAAAAAGCTACAAGCTAATTCCTGTTTTCTACCCACCATTCTAAAACTTCTTTAGCAACCGGGACTGCGACAACAGATCCCCAACCACCCTCTTCAACCAAAATAGTTAAAACAATCTCGGGGTTTTTAGTTGGAGCGTAAAGAGTAAACCAAGAATGGGGATCTTTATTGGTAAGATGTTCAGCAGTTCCTGTTTTTCCCGCCACTTTTATTGGTAAATTGTTAAAAAGTTTAGTTTCGCCAGAATCTATCGCTTGCTCCATTCCTTTTTGAATTATTTTAATATTTTTTATTTTAATAAAATCTTTTTTGATTATTTTCGGAAAATTTTCCTGAACTAAATGTCCCTCAGAATTTACAATTTTATCTACCATTTGAGGCTGATAAATAATTCCATTGTTGGCAATTGCGGCTGTCCAAAAAGCTACTTGAAGAGGTGTTACCAAAAGATCTCCCTGGCCGATTGATAAATGATATGTGTTGCCTAAATACCATTGTTCATTTTTAATTTTTTCTTTCCACTCCGGAGTTGGAATAAATCCTTTTGCTTCATTTGGCAAATCAATTCCTGTTAAATTTTCTAAATTAAATTTTCTAAAATATTCAATAATTTTTTCTATCCCAAGTCCTTTAAAATTTTTATAACCGCCGCCTAAAGTATAAAAAAATATATCGGAAGATCTGGCAATGGCGCTAATAACATTCATTGGACCCAATCCGCTTCTTTGCCAGCCATGAAAATAATAAGTAATTTTAGGATTATATTGATTTGGAATGCCAATAACTCCATTATCTTGAATAATTGTATTTTGATTAATAATATTTTCTTCTAATCCAGCTAAAGCCATAATTGGTTTGATTGTAGAACCAGGGGGATATTGCCCGGAAATAGCTCTATTTAAAAAAGGTTTATTGGGATTATTAACTAATTTTTGATAATTTTGTTCGGAAATACCGCGAGTAAAAAAATTATTATCAAAACTTGGAATGCTAACCATGGCTAAAATTTTCCCATTTCTAGGATCTAAAGCTATTGCAATTGCTTTTTCTTTCTTATTTTTTTTTAAAACATTTATTAAAGCTTGATAAATTTTTTCTTGAAATTCTAAGTCTAAAGATAAAATAAGACTATGGCCTGTCTGGCTTGGTTTTTGAATTATAATTCTTTCTTCTTTACCTAAAGAATTAACTTCTATTTGTTTTTTTCCGGAAATTCCTCTGAGTATTTTTTCATAAAAAAATTCAAGACCAGTCTTTCCAATATAATCATTTAATAAATATTCGGGATTTTGTTTTTTTTCAATTGGATCTATTTTGCCCAAATATCCCAAAACATGAGAAGTTAATTGGCCTGTTAAATATTGCCGTTGCGTTTGTTCAATTAAATTTATTCCGGGCATATTTTGAATTTTTATTTTTAAAAGAATAGTTTGCTCTTGTGTAAGATTTTCTTGAATAAAAATTGGTTCAAATGAATAAAGTTTAGAATCACTTATTAATTTTCTAAAATAAATTGGATCTTGATTAATAATTTTAGAAACTTGAATAATAAGATCGTCTAATTGTCTTTTTTCTTTTGGCAAATCGGCCGGGATAAAAACCAAAGAAAAATTTAAAATATTTCTCGCCAATATTTTTCCAAATCGATCAAGAATAACTCCCCTATTCGGAGAAATTGTTTGAATTCTAATTCTATTTTCTTCGGCTAATTTTTGATAAAAAACGCCTTTGACAAATTGTAAAAAAAATATTTGTCCTCCTAAAATTATTAATCCTAAAAATAAAAATAAAAAAAACCAATTTATTTTTTTAGAATTTAAAATTAGTTTTAATCGTTCTTTTATATCTTTTTGTAAAAATGGCGCTTCATTATCTTGTCGTTCTAACGCTTTTGAATAATTAAAAAGATTTTGAAATTTATTTTTTTTATAAAAAGAAAAAGGATCGCGCATAAACAGGTAAAATTAGCTTGTAGCTTTTTAGCTTGTAGAAATAATACAAATGCAAAATAATAAAAATCCAAATGGTAAAATAGATAAAAGTAACCAGTAACGTGTAACCAGTAATTAAAATTAATATTTGCCCTTGGCAAATTATACTCGTTACTCATTACTGGTTATTTTATTAATTGTTATTTTGACATTTGATATTGGAATTTGAGATTTATTTTGCCTATTTGATATTTGGATTTTGGATTTTTATTTAATTTTGAATTTTGTTATAATGTTATAATGTTATAATGTTATAATGATTTTTCATTCTATACAACAATTAATCGCTTTTTTAACTAATTCGCCGAGTTTGCCCATAAATCCCTTTTTTTCTAGATCGTTTTTATTTAATGCATTTTCGTCTATTTTTTTAACATTTTCAATATTAATTAATTTCATATTAATGCCCCAAAAAAGAGAATAAAGATTGTGCGCTTTATTAAAAAAATCATACGCTTCATTTTTTTTATTCATTCCTAATTGTTTTGTTCCAACTTCCATTAAACGCATTGAAGCTGCGAGTAAATGTTTTGAAATGCACCAAATCTCGCCTTCTGGATCCTTGACAATTTTTCTTAAAAGTTCGCCGCGCATTGTTCGAACTTCTTGCAATAAATCAAAATATTCTAATTTGCCTGTTTTTTCAGCGGTAAAAAAAAAGTGCTCTTCAAGGCTAACTAAATTCATAATTGCGATTGATAAATCTTGATCTGATGATAAATCTATTTTGTCTTGCTTTTTCATTTTATCTACTTTCTGAATAAATTCATCTAAATTTTTCATTGAATTTTCTTTTTCCATAATTCTATTTTGTTAAAAAATAAAAAACAATGCTCACAATAATTAATAATAAAATTGGCATAATGACCTTTTGAAATGGAAAATAAGCGCGTCCATTATTTTTTTCTTTTAAATAAGAGTATAAATTAGCGCTCAATAAAAAAACGCAACTGCCAACAATAATTCCTAATAATAATTTATCTAAATAAAAATTACAAAAACACAATAAACTATTTTGTTTAGCGCCTAAAAGGCCTGTGAAATACAGTGGAATTATCGTTAATAAGTAATATGCCAATGTTGTCGCAACAATTCTTGCTTTAAATTGAATATTTTTTTTATCAAACCAACTTTCTGTCCAAATAATTAACGAAACTATTAGTCCTCCAATCCAAAGTCCTGAAATAATATCGTCAATTCCCAGCCACCTTGAAAGTCCAACTCCCGCGCTGACAGCAATTGTACAAACCGGACAAACAGCCAATGCTTGTTTGGCAAAAAACAAACTCGTTATTACAATTGAAAAAATGTAAATTTTATTTTTCATAATTTATTGTATCGGAAAGTGAATATTTAAAAAATAAGTAAGCTTTAATTTTAAAATAACAGTTATAATTATTGAGTCTTGCCAGTGCAATTTTTCAAAGAAAAATTGCCTATCTGGTAACTTGTAATCAGTAATTAAATTAATAATTTGCCTTTGGCAAATTATAGTTACTAGTTACGGATTACGGATTACTTTTAGTTAATTGTCATTTTCCATTTTTCTGCCTTCGGCAGATCCCTGCCTGCCGAAGGCATGGTGCCGTAGGCAGAGATTTTTGCATTTTGATTTTTTAATTATTTTTATTGCTTCATCTGTGCTTTTCGTTTTCATAAGTTCTGCTCTAATGGCTTTTGCATCAGAAAATCCATTTACATAAGCTTTAAAATATTTTTTTAAAACAACAAAATTTTTTGTCTTTGAAAAATATTTATTAAATAAAATAATGTGTTTTTTTAAAGCCATTAATTTTTCTTTGGGTGAAATTAATTTATTGTCTTTTTTAGAATCAAATATCCAGGGATTGCCAATAGCTGCCCGACCAATCATTATTCCGTGCGCGCCTGTTTGTTTAATTTTTAATTTAGCCTCTTCAAGATTAGTTATATCGCCATTGCCAATAATTAAAGTTTTGCTTCCCTGAGCAATTTTTACAGCCTGCTTAATTGTTTCCCAATGAGCTGGCGAAGAAAATAATTCTTTTTTCGTTCTGGCGTGAATAGCGATTGCCGCCGGAGTTTCAGTTAAAAGTTCGCGCAACCAGGTTGTTAAAATATTTTTTTCATAACCAATTCTAGTTTTTATTGAAACCGGCATTTTATCAGCGCCTTGTTTTGTCGCTCGAATAATTTCTTTTGCTAATTTAAAATTTTTCATTAAAGCCGCTCCAGCTCCTTGTTTTTCTATTTGTTTATCCGGACATCCCATGTTAATGTCAATGCCATCAAAACCAAGCGATTTAATCAATTTTGCGGCTTTAAAAAAATTATCCGGATTAGCTCCAAAAACTTGAGCAACTATTGGCTTTTCATTTTTTTTAAATTTTAAATAGGATAATAATTTTTCTTTACCTTGAGAACAAAGACCGTCAACTGAAACAAATTCAGTATAAAAAACATCTGGTCGACCATATTTGACAAACATTTGTCGAAAAACAATATCAGTTATGTCGTGCATTGGAGCTAAAACAAAAAAAGGAATCTTTAATTTTCGCCAAAATCCTTGAGACATAAAAACGCATTATAATATAATAACGAAAAATTTTAAAAAATAAAAATTTAATATTATGGGAGTTCAACTCCCATAATATTAATAAATTAATAATTTTGCAATTTTTCTGCTTTCGGCAGATCTCCCGAAGGGAGACAATTTTTCTGCCTTCGGTAGATCTCCCGAAGGGAGACAATTTTTCTGCCTTCGGTAGATCTCCCGAAGGGAGACAATTTGCAATTTAATATTTCTTGCGATTACTTTTGGCACATTTTTATCTAAAACTCTTGGAAGTATTTTATTTGTATTTAATTCACTTTTTTTTAAATAATTTGCCAATGTTTCAGCAACAGTAATTTTTATTTCATTTGTGATTATTCTAATTCTATTGTCCAGTATGCCTCTAAAGAAACCCGGAAAAACCAAAGCGTTATTAATTTGATTTGGAAAGTCGCTTCTTCCAGTGGCTATAATATAAGCGCCTGCTTTTTTGGCTAACTTAGGCATAATTTCTGGAATTGGATTAGCCATGGCGAAAATAATTGGTTTGTTTGACATTAATTTAATAAATTCTGGTTTTAATATATTTGGAGCGCTAACTCCAATAAAAACATCCGCTTTTTCTAAAGATTTTCCTAAATCGCCTTGAATATTTTCTGGGTTAGTTATTAATAATATTTTTCTTTTTATTTCATTTAAATCAGTTCTATTTTTAGAAATAATTCCTTTAGAATCAACTAAAATAATATTTTTAATTCCGTATTGATAAAGCAATTTAGCTATCGCAATACCCGCGGCTCCTGCGCCGCAAATAACCATTTTAATATTTTCTTTTTGTTTTTTAACTAATTTTAAACTGTTAATTAGCGCTGCCAAAACTACAATTGCTGTTCCGTGCTGATCATCGTGAAAAACCGGAATATCTAATTCTTTTATTAATTTTTCTTCAATTTCAAAACACCGCGGAGACGAAATATCTTCTAAATTTATTCCGCCAAAACCAGGCGAAATATTTTTTATTGTTTTAATAATTTCTTCCACGTCTTGAGTTGCGAGAACAATCGGATAGGCGTCAACATTGCCTAATTCTTTAAACAATAAAGCTTTGCCTTCCATAACTGGCAATGCGCCATAAGGTCCAATATTGCCTAATCCTAACACAGCTGAACCATCTGAAATAATTGCGACTGCGTTTGACTTAATTGAATAATCATATGCCGCAATATTATTTTGAGCCAAAAGTAAAGATACAGCGGCAACACCCGGAGTATACGCAACGCTTAAATCGTGTTTTGTTTTTAATTTTCCAAATTTATTTTTAATTTCAATCTTGCCTTTAAATTTTAAATGTCGTTTTAATGATTCTTTGTTATAATCCATAAAAAACATTTTAACATTTTAACATTTTAACATGATAACAATTATACAAAATAAGTGTGCATGTATTTCATCTTTTGCGACAATGAAATTTTTAATCAAAAATAAAACCACAACTCAAATTCCATATCACATATTCTTATTTTCCTAAAAGCTAAAAAGCTACGAGCTAAGAAAAGTCTTATATCCTAAATAAGCGCAATAAATATCGGCTTTAGAAGCAATTTCTAATGGCGCGTGTATATTGAATAAAGGTACGCCGGCGTCAACAACATCAATATTGCGATTAGCTAAATATTTAGCGATAGTTCCTCCGCCACCCTGATCAACCTTGCCAATTCCGCCAGAAAATTGACAAACAATATTTTTGTCTTTTTTGAAAATCATTCTTAATTTTTGCAAAAATTCAGCTGACGCTTCAGATGTGGAATATTTACCGCCAGAACCAGTGTGTTTTTCTATTGCCAATCCAAATCCCATTCTGCAAGCGTTTCGCAAATCATAAACATCTTTATAATCTGGATCAACTGCTGTTGTTACATCTGCTGAAATTGCTTGACTAATGCCGTATGAATGATAAATTGCGTTTAAATCATTTTTATTTTGATTTAATTTTAAAATATCCAACATAAAACTTTCTAAAAATAATGACTGAATGCCTGTGTTGCCTTCTGATCCGATTTCTTCTCTGTCCACTAAGACACAAATTTGAGTTTGTTTAATAATTTTAGCGTCAAAAAAACTCATTAGCGCTAAATAAGAGCAAACCCTGTCGTCCTGTCCATAAGCCGAGATTAAACTTCTATCAAATCCTAAATCTCTGGCTTTTTCACTTGGCACCGCTTGTATTTCCGCGCTAACTAAATCTACTTCTTTAATGCCATATTTATTATAAAGGTATTCTAATATTGCTAATTTAACTTTTTCTTTAACTTTTGAATCATTAACTGGCAACGAGCCTAATAATAAATTTAAATCTTCTCCTTTAACTTCGCGAGATTCAATTTTACTGCCAGATCCAGATGGACGATCAAGCTGCGGCAATAAATCTGTAATCATAAAAATTGGCTCATCGTCTTTTTCTCCAATTTTAATATTTATTTTTTTGCCATTTTCTAAACAAACAATTCCGTGCAACGCTAAAGCAATGGTTGGCCATTGATATTTTTTAATTCCGCCATAATAATGAGTCTTGGCAAAAGCTAAATTTTCATCTTCATAAAGAGGCGTTGTTTTAAAATCTAAATGCGGCGAATCAATATGCGCCATAATTATTTTCATTCCCTGATTTAAGCCTTGATTGCCAATTTTAGCTAAAAATAAATTTTTATCGCGATTAACAGCATAAACTTTATCTCCTGTTTTTAATGATTTCATTTCTTTCATATTTTTAAAGCCTCTCATCTTGGCTAATTTTACACTAATTTCTATTGTTTCCCTTTCTGTTTTTGCTTCATTTAAAAATTTTTTATAGCCTTCACAAAAATCAAAAGCGTTTTTTTTAATTTTATCGTTCCAAACCTCCCAACAACTTTTTTGTTCAAGTTTAAGTTCTTTTTCTAATTTTTGATAATTAATTTTTTTAGACATAAAAATAAATAAAATAGATAAAAATTTTCTAACCGCTCAAAATGTTATAATGTTATAATGTTATTATATTTTATTCTATCCATTTTCTCATTTCTTTAGCGGTTATTTTTTTGTGGCTCATAATAATTTTTCTTTTTTTTAAAATTATTGGCAATTGCTTAAAAAATTCAAACAAAGCTTTGGATGTTGAAAATTCAAAAAATAAAAGAAAAATAAATTTTTTAAGTTCATAGAAAAAAATCCAAGGAAAATGCAAGATAAAATTGCTTAAAAATTCATTTTTAATCAACATTAAAAGATGATTTTTATAAGAAAGATAATTAATTAATTTACTTTTATTTTTTTTGTTTAAAGCCGCGCTTATATCATTTAAACTTTTTTTTCTTTTTGTTGTTCGATCGTGATATGCCTTTGCTTGCGGTAAAAAAAATATTTTCCAACCATAAATTCGTAAACGCAAAGAAAGATCTATGTCTTCTTTGTAGGCTGTAAAATCTTCGTCTAAATATTCTGTCATTTTGTCATTTAATTTAATTCCTATATTTTTTAATGCTTGAGCGTTAAATATAGCGCATGCGCCAGTAATGCCAAATATTTCTTTTGTCTGATTGTATTGCTCATTATCCTTTTCTCCTTCTCCTATATTAATCGCTCTTCTATTTTTAAACATTTTAATTCCGACTGAATCAATTATATCAGTTTTTTCATTTTTATCAAAATCCCAATAATAAATTTTAGGCATTACAGCGGCAATATTTGAATTAGTTTTTAAAAATTTCATTGTTTCTTCTAAAAAATTTTTTTCTAAAATAACATCTTGATTTAATATTAAAATATATTCGCTGTCTTTAATAACTTCTCGAATTCCTTGATTATATCCTCCGCAAAATCCTAAATTTTTTTTGTTTTCAATTAATTTTAATTTTTTATTTGTTAAATATAAATTATAATTTGATTTAATAAATTTTATAGTATCGTCGGCTGACGCATTGTCAATAATTAAAATTTTAAAATCTTGAAAACTTTGATCAAAAATAGAATTTAAACAATGTGAAATATATTTTTTGCCATTTAAAGCGCAAAGAACAATTGAAATTTTAGACATAAAAACATTACATTAAAAAATAAAAAAAGGAAAAATCAAAAATTAGTTTGTAGCTTTATGGCTTTACGGCTTTTTTAAAAATCATTAAACAAAGCAAAATATAAAAAATGCCTGTTGGATAAAATAAAAATGGTCCAAAAATATGAATAACAAAAAGACAAAATAAGCCAATTAAAATTCCCAAATAAAAATCTTGATTAATTGTTGAATAATAAACTGTTTTAACTCCTTGCCAAAATAATATTCCTAAAAACCAAAAATAACTTAAAAAACCAAATAATCCTAGGTCTGTCCAATTCTCTAAATAACCCCAATCAATGTGAGGGGTTTTTATAATTTTTTTTGTTGGATAATCATAAGCAACAATTTCAGAACCCATGCCAGAACCAATTATTGGATATTCTTTAATTTTTTTTAAAGCGGCGTCAAGCCGTTCAAGTCTGGACATGGCGCTGGCTTCTGTTTCTGGAGTAAAAATTGTTTCTATTCTGTCGTTTAAAAACAAAAAATTAGTTTGAATGTTTTTATGATTGCATAAATAAAAAATCAAAAAACTTTCTAATAAAAAAATTACAATTAAACTTATAGAAAAAATTATTTTTCTTTTTAACGGAATTTTTAAAATTAAACATAAAAAAATTAAACTAATTACAAATCCTAAAAGAAAATTTCGGGTAAAACTGATTGTTAAAACAACGCTTGATAAAATTCCCAAAAAAATAAGCCAAGGCAATTGAGAATTTAACCAATAATTTTTTTTTGTTAATTTATAAATATTAAAAAGTAAAATTGAAATTATGATAAGAAAAAAAACTAAAGTTAAAATATCCGACGACATAACGACCCTAAAAAAATTATTATTCATTGCGGCTATTTTGCCAATAACATATTCTCTAAACCATTGATAATAAATTCCACCATGAACTGCCGAATGGCTGGCAAATAAATAAAGCGTTGTTATGGTTAAAGCGCTTGTGGCAATTATTGTTCCGGAAAATATTTGAAATATTTTTTTTATTAATTGTTTATTATTAACAATTAAATCAAAAAATGGAAAAATTAATGAGAGATAGCTATAACAAATTAAATCCGCAAAAATAAAATTCCAAGCGTTTCCTCTTATTATTCCTATAATTCCAGCTAAAGCGATAAAAAATAACGCGAAAGTAAAAGGCTTGAAAAAAAATGATTTTGTAAAATTTTCTATTTGTGATTTTAAAAATTGATAATTTCGTAATTTTTGAATGAGCCAAATAAACATAAAAACGGCAAACAAAACAAAACGAATTGATAGACTTTTAAACTCAAAAAGATGTCCGTCAATGCCGGCTAAAAATTCAAAAATAAGAAATAAAAGACAATATTCTATTTTCCAAAAACTTAATCCAATTAAAACAATCACCATTAAAAAAAATCCAAAAGTTTCCACATTTGGATTTAAAAAGCCAAGGAAAGAAAGGAGATAAATAAAAATACAAGCAAAAAAAGTATAAAGCGTTAATTTTCCAACTGAAATAATGTTCATAAAATAGACAGAAATTTTTAATTACAAAACGCCATTAGAATTTTCAAAAATGCCTGCCAATGTACTCATCTTGTACAACTGTTAATAACTTCTATTGATTTTATTTGCGGGATTTGTTATATTAATAATGTCTTTCAGTTTTTATAAACTGAAAGGGTATTACATCCAAGGGCAATCCTCTTCGCGGAGGGTTGCTTTTTTATTGTATCGGAAAGTAAATATTTAAAAAATAAGTAAGTTAGAATTATAAAATAACCGCACCATTATTGAGTTTCACCAGTGCAGGAATTTTCTTTTAGAACCCGCTCTTGATATTCAATTCGACTTTGACACTTGCTATCCAAACTTGAATATTAAGTTTGGGTAGCAAAGTCGGGTTTCAAGTTCGAGTTAGAAAATTTTGCTTATCTGGTTATTTTTCCGGTCGATGATGCAATTCTCGGCCCCAAACATCTTCTGCAATGCACAAAACATCAGAATAACCATCACCGCCAGTTTTTAATTCTTCTGAAATATTATTTTTTGATGAAAAAATATAAACTTTTTTACTCGCTCTTCTTAAATAAGATACTAAAGCTAAAAAATCCGAGTCGCCGCTAAAAAGTACGGCAATGTTATATTTATTTATATTATGCAATGCGTCAATTGTTATTTCAACATCCATATTGCCTTTTTCTTCAATGCTTTCACCATTTTCTGTAATAATAAAAATCCGTTTTAATTCCTTTTTTCTTACAATAAAACCAAGTCCTTTTTTGAGAAAAGTATAAAATTTATGCCGTCCATTCAGACTATAAACTCTTGTGCCTTCAGCGGGATAAGCAGTGTAATAAAAAATTTTTATAATAAAACTATGAAAATTTTCTTTAATAAATTTTTTTAGTTTTTCGTAATCAAAAAATTTTCCTTTTGCTTTTTGCGCTTCCCAAAGATTGGATGCATCAATAAAAACATAAACAATATTTTTATTTGCTATTTTTTGATTCAATTTATTATTCATTTTATTTTTATTTATTTAAATTATATCCTTATTTTTAAAACTAAAAAAAGTGTAAAGCGTTAATTTTCCAACTGAAATAATGTTCATAAAAACATAAATCAAAAATTATTATTTTAAATTTTCTTTCTTCCCAAACTTGCCATTGCGATAATCTTGATAGCCTTGTATCATTGCTTTTATTTTTAATATTTTTTGATCTTCCCCAATTAAAATTCTTATTAAATCTTTTAAAAATCCGATGCTTTCTTTTTTACAAAAATTAGGAAAATCTTTTTTATAATGATTAATAAGATAAAATCTATTTCGAGTTGCATAATATCGTCTTATTGGAGGGTAATTTGTAGAAAAAAACCAAAAACATTTTTTCAAATTTCCAAGGTTATGTTCTAAAATTGCTCTATTTGCTTGTATAACTAAAAAACCATTTTTATTAAGACGCAAACAATATTCATGATCAACGGAATCTATAAAAAATTTATCTATAAATGGCCCAATTTTTTGATAAACGTTTAAATTTAATAAATTTCCAGACATCATCGTGGTAAATACTTTTGATCCTATTTCATTTCTTTTGATATTTTTTTCTGAAAATTTATTAAATTTATTTTTATGAACGGGCGAAATAATTCCAATATTTTGTGAATCATAAAAATTTAAACATTCTATTAACATAGGAATTATTTTTGGAACGGCTTTACTGTCTGAATCAATTGTAAATAACCAATCATATCCATTTTCAATGGCTTTTTGCGCGCCAACATTAAGAGCGTTTGCAATCCCCTGATTTCCGTGATTATCAATATAATAAACTTTTTCTTTGGTTTTTAAAGCATTAATAATTTCTATTTCTTTTTTATCAGAATTATCAACAACAAATAAAATATCCAAATCTTCAATATAAGAATCAATGTTATTAATAACATTTGAAGTTGGATTATATAATGCGACAACACCGGCGATTTTTATTTTATCTTTTTTCATAATCATATAATTAATTTATCCAACATTTCCTTTACTTTCTTTTTCCAATCATGTTTTTTTACTTCTTCTATTCGTTTTATTTTTAAATTTTCATCTTTTTCTTCTAAACATTTTTTTAAAGCATTATTAAATTCTTCTGCTGTGTTTACTATTTTAATGAAATTGGAAAATCTTTCTGCTCCACCGGTATTTGTCGCAATAATTGGTTTCCCTAAAGCTAAATATTCATATATTTTCATTGAATCTCCGCATTTTGTGTTTAAATTTACTTTATAAAAAGCAAAACAAACATCAAATTGATTAATATACGACGGAACTTGTTTAAAATGTTTTGATCCTAATAAATATACATTATTAAAACGAGATAATTTTTCTATCCCAAATTTCACAAATTTGTCTTGCCAAATTGGTCCAATAAAAACAAAATTTACATTTTGATTTTTTTTAATCACCTTTGAAATTAAATCAAAATCCAAACGATTAGTCATTACTCCGATGCAGCCAATTATTGGATGCGCAATTTTTTTAATGTCATCTGGACATATTAAATTTTTTTGAAATCTATTTAAATCAATACCCTGAGAAACACAATAAACATTTTGTCTATTTTGAAAAAATAAATTTATAAGCTCTTGAGAAACTGTAAAAATAATATTCGTTTTTTCTTTAATTAATTTATAATTTTTTTCAAGTTTTTGTTTTTGATTTTTATAAGCCGGAAATTCCGTCCAATTATCAATGGCGTCAAAACAAGAAATACTCTCGCCTAATTTTCCAAAATATTCGCAAAACATTGGGTTACACGACCAAAGAATTATGTTTTTAAATTCTAATTTTTTAAGCAATTTATTTATTTTTTTTATTAATATTTTTTCTCCAAAAACAGAATCAATTGTGGAATAAACAAAAAATCCTTTTGATACATTTAAAAATTCGGAAGTTTGAATTTCACGACAAATACTAAAAAAATCTCGATGAATAATTTTTCCTCGAGATGTTAAAATTTGATTTTTAATATAACTTTTAATTCCTTGCTTTGTTGTAAAAGGCAATAAATCAATATAAAAAATTTTTCCAATTCTTTCGTCTTCTAATAAATTTTTTAAAATATAAGCGCTGCGATTAAATGTTTCTTTTTCAAACCATCTTGAAAAATTATTCATTCCAAACATTATAATATCCATAAAACTAAATTAATAAAAAATCAATATTAAGATTCTCGCTTCGTTTAAAATAACAGAATGTTATTCTGTTACAATGTTATAATGTTAAAATGTTATAATGTTATAATGTTTTTTCCATTCATATAAGGCTGTAAGACTTCTGGAATTTTTATTGATCCATCTTTTTGTTGATAATTTTCTATAATTGCAATAATGATTCTACCAATAGCAAAAGCTGTTCCGTTTAAAGTATGAACAAAATTTAATTTGCCCTTTTTATTTCGATAACGAATATTTAATCGTCTGGCCTGAAAATCCGTGCAATTGCTTGTTGAAGTTATTTCTCTAAATTCATTTTGTCCTGGCAACCAAGCCTCTAAATCAAATTTTTTAGCCGCTGAATCCCCTAAATCTCCGGTGCACATTTTTATCACCCGATAAGGTATTTTTAAAAGTTGGACTAATTTTTCTTCCATTGAAAGTAAAAATTGATGTTCTTTTTCTGAATCTTCTGGCTTGCAAAAACAAAACATTTCTAATTTATCAAATTGATGAACCCGCAAAATTCCTTTTGTGTCTTTGCCATACGATCCAGCTTCTCTGCGAAAACAAGATGAAAATCCTAAGTACCTTTTTGGTAAATCTTTTTCTTCAAAAATTTCATCACAATGCATTGGGCCAATTGATTGCTCAGAGGTGCCGACTAAATATAATTCATCTTTTGGCAAATAATAAATTTCATCTTCTCCGCGAATTAAATATCCCATTGCCGCCATTGGTTGTCTTTTTATCATAACTGGTGGAATGATTGGAATAAAATTTTCTTTAATTAAATTAAAAAAAGTAAATTGAATTAAGGCAAATTCTAATAGAACCGCTTCATTTTTTAAATAACCAAATCTACTGCCAGAAATTTTGGCCGCTCTTTTAGTGTCAATTAAATCTAATTTTTCGGCTAATTCAATATAGCTTTTTGATTCAAAATCAAATTTAGAAATTTTACATTCGTGTCTTAAAATTTCATTATCTTCTTCATTACGCCCTATTTTGACATCTGACAAAGGAAGATTTGGAATTAAATACATTAATTTATTAAATTCTTTTTCTATTTCTTCTAATTCTTTTTCTAATTTCAATATTTCTTCTTTAATATTTTTCCCTTTTTCTATTAATTCATCTTTTTTTGAAAAATCCATTTTGATTTTATCAGCAATCTCATTTTTTATTTTTCTTAAATCATCCACTTTTTGAATCAAATCTTTTCTTTTTTTATCCAATTCTAAAAGTCCGTCAATATCAACATTAACTCGTTTATTTTCACAAGCGCTTTTAATCAAATCTGAATTTTCACGAATAAATTTTATATCCAACATAGAAAAACATTTTAACAAAATAACATTTTAACATTAAAACATTTTGTTATTTTACATTTTTCTGCCTTCGGCAGATCTGCCGTAGGCAGAGATTTTTGCATTTTGATTTTTCAACGCTTCTAACGCTGGCAATTTTTTATCAGCAAGAAATTCTAACATTGCTCCGCCAGCTACACAAACATGACTAATTTTTTTATTTAAATTAAATTTATTAATCGCTTCCTCTGTATCTCCGCCGCCAATTATGCTATAAGCCTTAGAATTTGCAATTGCTTGAGCTATTTTTTTTGTTCCTTGGCTAAATTTTTCTTTTTCAAATAATCCCATCGGGCCATTCCAAATAATTGTTTTTGCTTTTTGAATATATTGAGAAAATAAATCAATTGTTTGACGTCCTATGTCTAAAATCGAAATTGGCAAATTATAAGAATTTAAAAATGCAATATCTATTTCTTTTGATTGTTTTTTTAAACCAATAGTTTTTTCAATGACTCCGTCAATTGGCAAAATAATTTTTTCTCCCACAAATGGTAATAATTCAACTAACATTTTTTTTATCGTATCATTTGTTTGGCTATTTAAAAAACTGCCTGGCAATTCTCCTACTTTATATCCTAATTCTTTTAAAAAAATCAATCCGATTACGCCGCCTATTAAAATTAAATCCGCTTGTTTAAGAAAATTTTTAATTACATCTATTTTAGAATCCATTTTTACTCCTCCGATAATAATAACTAAAGGCTTTTTGGGATTTGTTTTAATTTTAGTTAAAATTTTTATTTCTTTTTCAAAATTTAATCCCATTGCGCTTGGCAAAAATTTTGTAATTCCAACCGTAGAGGCATAATCCCTATGACTTTGAGCAAAAGCGTCATTAATAAAAATTTCGCCTAAATCAGCAAGTTTTTTAGCAAATTTTAAATCATTTTTTTCTTCTTCTGGATAAAAACGAGTATTTTCCAAAAGAATAATCTCATTTGATTTCATATCTTTTATTGTGTTTTCAACCTTCTTTCCGATACAATCTTCTAAATAACTTACTTTTTCTTTTTTAAATATTTGCTTTAATTTTTTTGCAACCGGCTTTAAACGTAAATCTCCCACTATTTTACCATTGGGTCTTCCTAAATAAGAAACTAAAATGATTTTACAATTTTGTTCTAAAAGATATTCAATTGTAGGAATTGAAATTTTTATTCTGCTATCGTCAACGACTGTCCATTCATTTCCATTTTTTTTCAACGGTACATCATAGGCCACTCTCAAAATAACTTTTTTATTTTTTAAATCTATATCTTTGATGGTTTTGTACATAAAATAAGCAAAAATTTAAACTTTAATCTCATATTATTATTGTGATAATTTTATATTAAATAATATGTATGTCAAGATTGGATGAGTATAAAAAATATTTTTACACCATTTACTAAGCTGAATAATATTATGGGAGTTGAACTCCCATAATATTATTCTAAAATTATTTTTTTGATTTTCTCTATATTTATATTTCTTCCATCTATTCCACTTTTTTCACGAAGCCATTTTTTAGTTTGCTGATAATATTCTTTTTCTCCTCCAAAAAAATCTAAAATAAAATCTCTTGAAGTTAGCGATGGAAAATTTTTTTTGCCAATATAATCTAAATAAGAACTCCATCGATAATTTTCTAAAAATTCTATTTGTGTTTTCCAATCTATGGGAGTTGAACTCCCATAGATTAAATCTATTGGGTTAGTATGGATATAAAATGGAAGAATGGAAAAATAAATTTCTTCATTAACAAAAATTGCTTTAAATCTGCCTTGAAATAGTCCGCCAACCCTCTCATATTTTTTATTAAAATAATTTGTATACCCAGTTCCTAATTTTTGCATAAATTTTACAATTCCATTTTCTTTTTTTTGTTTTAAGAGTAAGTGGAAATGATTTGGCATAAGAGTAAAAGCCAAAATTTCAACTAATAATTTTCTAGGCTTTTTTTGTTTTTTTATACGTTCTAATTCTGTCTTTTTAAATTTATTATTAAAATAATAAGCGACATTATAAACAAAATCCTCATTATTAAATTCAAAAAGATCATGAATAAATCTAAGATAATCTTTGTCGTCAAGAAATGTTTTTCTTTTTTCTACCCCTCTATTAAAAATATGATAAATTTCATTTTCTACAAATTGTGGTTTTTGCATATTTTTAAATCTATGGGAGTTCAACTCCCATAATATTAATTTTTATTTCAAAATCGCTTTGATTCTTCTTACTCCGGCGCCGCTGGATTCTTCTTTTATAATTTTAAAATGGCCTAAAGTTTCAGTTTTTTCAACATGCGGGCCGGCGCAGATTTCTTTTGAAAAATCGCCAATTGAATAAACAGAAACTTTTTCCGGATATCTTTCTTTAAAAAAAGCTAAAGCGCCGGATTTTAAGGCGCTTTCTAAATTCATTTCTTCTTTTTTAATGCTTAAATTTTCTTTAATTTTTTGATTGATTAAATCTTCAACTTTTTCAATTTCTTCGTCAGTCATTTTTTGAAAATGAAAAAAATCAAAACGAAGTCGTTCTTCAATAATATTGCTTCCCATTTGTTTAACGTGATCGCCTAAAATTTTTCGCAAAGCCGAATGCAAAAGATGGGTAGCTGTATGCAACTTTGGAAGTTGGGAGTTGGGAGTTGGGAGTTGGGAGTTTGAAACTCCATGACCGCCGAATTTTTTTTCAGCTCCGGCGCGAGAAATTTCTTGATGTTTTATAAATTCTTTTTTAAATCCTTCTTTATCTACTTTTAATTTTTTTTCCATTGCCAATTCTTCGGTTAATTCTAAAGGGAAACCATAAGTTTGAAATAAATCAAAAGCAATTTCTCCAGATAAAATTTTTAAATTTTTTAATTTGCAATTTTCAATTTGCAATTTTAAATTTTTTAATCCATTTTCCAAAGTCTTACTGAATTTATCCTCTTCTTTTTCTAAATTATTAGCAATAAAATTAAAATTTGTTTTTAATTCAGGATAAATTTCTAAATAATCATTTATTGCTATTTCAGCCATTTGTTTTGTCCAATATTTTTTTTCAATTCCAATTTGTTTTCCATAACGAATAATTCTTCTAATTAATCGACGAACAATATATCCTTGATCAACGTTTGATGGCTCAATCCCCTTTTTATCTCCCATGATAAAAACAATCGCTTTGATATGATCAACAATAATTTCAAATGGTTTTGGCGCTTCTTGATATTTAATCCCTGATAATTCTTCTAATTTTTTAATTAAATTCTTAAAAAGATCGGTTTCAAAAACATTGTCTTTTTTTTGAACAATCATTGTTATTCTTTCTAATCCTCCGCCAAAATCAACATTTTTATTTTTTAATTGCTGCCAGCCGGTTTCAATTTTTTTATATTGAATAAAAACCGAATTGCCTATTTCTATAAATCGACCGCAATCGCAATTTAAATGACAATATTTTCCAAATTTTAAATCATGTTTTCTGCCAGTGTCATAAAAAGTTTCTGAATCAGGCCCGCCTAATTCACCAATTGATTCGCCTCGTTGCCACCAATTTTTATCTTGGTAAGCAAAAATTCGAAATTTATTAAAATCAATTTCTATTCCAGGTCCTATTTTTCCATTTCCTTTGGTCTCGGATCCTTCTAAAGCTTTAATGTTATATTTTGAATAAATTTTTTTTAAAAATTCAATTGAATTATTGTCTTTTTTAATTTGTTCATTTCCTAAATAAATTGTTTGATAAATTTTTTGAGGATCTAATTTTAATTCTTCAATTAAAAATTCAAACAACCAATTAAGTTGTTCTTTTTTAAAATAATCTCCCAACGACCAATTTCCCAACATTTCAAAAAAAGTATTGTGCCTGCCATCGCCAATTTCTTCAATATCTTCAGCTCTAAAACATTTTTGACAATTTGTTAATCTATTTTTTTTAAAACATTTTTCTCCGGATAAATAAGGAACTAATGGCGACATTCCAGAATTAACAAAAAGCAATGTTGAATCATTTTCCGGAATTAAAGAAGCGCTTGAAATTATCAAGTGCTCTTTTTTTTTAAAAAAATCTAAAAATTTTTTTCTTATTTCATTTGAAGACATATTTACCTTGGATTACGAAATGAAGAAATTTTTTAATTTTTGCAGCGTGACTGTTGAGCAAATGCCTAGGCGAGCGAGTTTGGGCAGTAAAAAAAATAAAAAATTTCTGAATATTGTTGCATTTTGTAATTCAGGATATTTATTTTTCCTCATCTTTCTTCTTGTCATCTTTTATTTCTTCATATTCTCCTTTTTCTTCTTTTTTATTATTTTCAGACGATTGTTTTTGTTCGTCAGTTGATTGCTGCTGATACATCGCTTGTCCAATTTTTTGCGCGACTTGAGTTAATTCTTCTAAAGCTTTTTTTAAAGATTCAAAATCATCTTTATCTTTAACTTCTTTTAAATTTTTTATTTTTTCTTCCACATCTTTTTTATCAGATTCCGGAACTTTGTCTCCGGCTTCTTTTAAAACTTTTTCAGTGGAATAAATTAAAGTTTCAGCCGCATTTCTTGCTTCAATTAATTCTTTTTTCTTTTTATCTTCTTCTGCGTGCGCTTCAGCGTCTTTTTTCATTTTTTCAATTTCTTCTTTAGAAAGTCCGCTTGAAGCGGTAATGGTTATTTTTTGTTCTTTTCCGGTTGCTTTGTCTTTAGCTTTAACGCTCAAAATTCCATTTGCGTCAATATCAAAAGTAACTTCAATTTGCGGAATTCCCCGGGGAGCCGGAGGTATACCGTCAAGAATAAATCTTCCCAAAGATTTATTGCCATTTGCCATTTCGCGTTCTCCTTGTAAAATATGAATTTCTACGCTTGGTTGGCTATCAGCCGCTGTTGAAAAAACTTGGCTTTTTGAAGTTGGAATTGTTGTATTTTTGTCAATTAATTTTGTGGAAACGCCGCCTAAAGTTTCAATTCCCAAAGAAAGCGGAATAACATCTAAAAGTAAAACATCTTTAACTTCACCTTGCAAAATTCCGGCTTGAATAGCGGCGCCAATCGCAACCACTTCATCCGGGTTAACTCCTAAATGCGGTTTTTTACCAAAAAATTTTTCTACTGTTTGAACAACTAAAGGCATTCGAGTTTGTCCGCCAACCATTACGATTTCCTCAATATTTTTAGGCTCTAGGCCTGCATCTTTTAAAGCTTTTTTGCATGGCTCTAAAGTTTCTTGAACTAAATCTCCAACAATTTCTTCCAATTTAGCTCTAGTTAATTTTAAAACCAAATGTTTTGGTCCCTCTGCATCGGTTGTGATAAATGGTTGATTAATTTCTGTTTCCATTGTTGTGGAAAGTTCAATTTTAGCTTTTTCTGCCGCTTCTTTTAATCGTTGCAAAGCTAATTTATCTTTTAACAAATCAATACCTTGATCTTTTCTGAATTCTTCAATAATCCAATGAATAATTCTTTGATCAAAATCATCTCCGCCTAAATGAGTGTTGCCATTTGTCGCTTTTACTTCAACAACATCTTCTCCAATATCTAAAATAGAAATATCAAAAGTTCCTCCGCCTAAATCATAGACCGCGATTTGTTGTCCCTTTTTCTTATCAAAACCATAGGCCAACGCCGCCGCGGTTGGTTCATTAATTATTCTTTTTACTTCAAGTCCCGCGATTTTTCCCGCGTCTTTTGTCGCTTGTCTTTGGCTGTCATTAAAATAAGCTGGAACAGTAATAACTGCTTCTGTAATTTTTTCTCCTAATTTTTCCTCTGCGTCGGCTTTTAATTTTTGCAAAATCATTGCTGAAATTTCTTGAGGAGTGTATTCTTTTTCTTTCATTATTACCTTTACTCCTTCTCCGGCTTTAACAACTTTAAATGGAAAAACTTTTAAATCTCTTTGCACTTCTTCATCGCCAAAACTTCGTCCAATCAAACGCTTAATGGAAAAAAGCGTATTTTCCGCGTTAGTAACCGCTTGGCGTTTAGCTAATAATCCAACTAAACGTTCATTACTTTTGGAAATAGCTGTCATTGAAGGCGTTGTGCGAACTCCTTCTTTATTTTCTAAAACTTTAGGCTCCCCTGCTTCAATAATAGCCATGCATGAATTTGTTGTACCGAGATCGATACCAAGTATTTTTGACATAAAAAATATTATAACATTTCAAAATTTCAAATTGCAAATTGCAAATTACATATTGAATGTTA
>CAYHOD010000002.1:0-25024 GCA_964358215.1 uncultured Gammaproteobacteria bacterium
TCCGAGCGAAGTCGACTCAATTATAAATTAACTGTGTCATTCCGAGCGAAGTCGACTCAATTATAAATTAACTGTGTCATTCCGAGCGAAGTCGACTCAATTATAAATTAACTGTGTCATTCCGAGCGAAGTCGACTCAATTATAAATTAACTGTGTCATTCCGAGCGAAGTCGAGGAATCCCTTAAACTAAAATTCAAGAGATTTCTCCATTCCGCTCGCTCCAGTCGAAATGACAGCATAGAAGGATTTCTCCATTCCGCTCGCTCCAGTCGAAATGACAGTATAGAAGGATTTCTCCATTTCGCTCGTTTCGCTCGCTCCAGTCGAAATGACAGCATAGAAGGATTTCTCTATTTCGCTCGTCCCGAATAAACTTTGGGACTCGCTTCAGTCGAAATGACAGCATGGACTGAATAATTTTGCCGAAGTTTAATTCTTAATTTAATTCTTATTTTAGTATTGTTTCGCTTTTAAATTTTGTTTTCGCAAACGAATATTTTTTGGAGTGATTTCTAAATATTCATCTTCAGCTATAATTTCCAAACCGCGTTCTAATGTTAATTCAATTGGCGCAGTTAATTGAATAGCCATATCTGAACCAGAAGCTCTCATGTTTGTAAGCTGTTTGCCTTTAATTGGATTAACAACCATATTATAACCCTTGGATGTATTGCCAATAACTTCACCTTCATAAACTTCCACATTTGGATTTATATATAAAGCGCCGCGATCTTGAAGATTGCAAAGAGAATATGCCAATGCCTTGCCAGTTTCTCCAGAAATCATTGAGCCAGTATTATGTTTTTCAATTTCACCTGCGTATAATTTAAAACCAATTACTTCGCTGCATAAAATCCCCTCTCCTTTAGTGTCAATAATAAATTCTCCACGATAACCCAAAAGACCGCGTGTTGGAATTTGAAAAATTAATCTAATATGATTTTGCTCTGGTTTCATTTCTATCATTTGTCCTTTTCTTTTAGCCATTTTTTCTATAATATTTCCAATAAATTCCTGTGGCGTATCAATTGTAACTTCTTCAAATGGTTCATGTTTCACGCCATTTATTTCTTTTAAAATTGCTTGCGGTTGAGAAACTTGAACTTCAAATCCTTCGCGTCGCATATTTTCTAATAAAATAGCGATATGCAATTCACCACGGCCATAAATTTTATAATATTCAATGGGCGAAAAATCTATTTTTAAACCAACATTAATTTCCAATTCTTTTTCTAACCGTTCTTTAATTTGACGATTAGTAACAAATTTTCCTTCTCTTCCGGCAAAAGGAGAATTATTAACTAAAAAATTTAAAGAAATTGTTGGCTCGTCTATTTTTATAATTGGCAGAGAATCTTGTTTTGCATCAATACAAACAGTGTCTCCAATATAAATTTCTGGCAGTCCGGCTATCATTACAATATCGCCACTTGCAATTTGCGACACTTCTTTTCTTTGCAAGCCTTCAAAAGTAAATAATTTAGAAATATTATTAGAAATCACTTTACCATCTTGTTTTTTTATAAAAACTTTATCTCCTATTTTTATTGTTCCTTGATAAACACGACCAATGCCTAAACGACCCAAATAATTATCGTACGCCAAATTAAAAGGTTGAAATATAAAAGGTAAATTTTCATTAGCTTTTACTGGCAAAACTTTTTCTAAAATTATATCCAAAAGAGGTGAAAGATTATTTGAATTATCATCTAATTGTATTTTAGCAATTCCCTGTTTAGCAATTGAATAAACTGTTGTAAAATCTAATTGTTCATTATTAGCGCCTAAATCCATAAAAAGTTCTAAAACTTTTTCGTGTACCCATTCTGGTCGGGCGGCTAATTTATCAATTTTATTAATAACAACAATTGGTTTTAATTTTAATGCTAACGCTTTTTTTAAAACAAATTTAGTTTGAGGCATCGGACCTTCTTGCGCGTCAACAACTAAAAGAACAGAATCAATGGAACGCAAAACGCGCTCTACTTCTGAACCAAAATCCGCATGGCCAGGAGTGTCAACAATATTAATTTTGGTTCCTTTATAAAAAACCGAAGTGTTTTTAGAATAAATTGTAATGCCTCGCTCTTGTTCTAAAACATTAGAATCCATGCTCACAGAATCATCTGTAATCATTCCGGTTTGACGCATTAAGGCGTCAGTTAAAGAAGTTTTCCCATGATCAACATGAGCGATAATGGCAATATTTCTAATTTCCATAAAAAAAATTTAAAAATTTTACATTGCGTAAATTTAAATTTAATTACATTGTTTTTATTTCTTCAATGCCTAATAAATTCAATCCTTTTTTTAAAACAATTGCCGCGCATTGAATTAATGTTAAACGAGCCCTTTGAATTTCCATTGATTCAGATTTAAGAATTGAATGTTGATGATAAAATTTATTAAAACTCGATGCTAATCTTAAAAGATATTCAGCTAAGATTGCCGGATTATAATCTAAAGTCGCTTTTTTTATAATATCAGAAAATTCAAAAATTCGTTTTCCTAATTCCCATTCTTCCTCTTTTTTTAACCAAGAAAAATTTATTTTCTCTTGGTTTTTATTTTTTACTTTTTTAAAAATACTTTGAATTCGCGCGTAAGTGTATTGCAAATATGGCCCGGTCGCTCCTTCAAAAGAAAGAGATTTTTTTGGATCAAAATAAATTACTTGTTTTGGATTGACTTTTAATAAATGAAATTTTATCGCCGCTAAACTAATTTTTTCTGCTCTTTGTTTTAATTCTTTAACAGAAATATTTGGATTTCTTTTTTTGATTTCTTTTTGCGCCATTTGTCGCATTTCGTCTAACAAATTGTCAGAATCGACCACATTTCCTTCTCGCGATTTCATTTTTCCTTCTGGTAAATTAACCATTTCGTGAACTAGATGAAAACATTTTTTTGCCCATTTAAATTTTAAAAGCTCCAAAATTTTAAATAAAACTTGAAAATGATAAATTTGTTCGGTTCCAGTAAGAATAATTGATTGGGAAAGTTTAAATTGATCAAATTTCAATTTAGCAACGCCAATGTCTTGAGTAATATAAACGCTTGTTCCATCTGGACGCAACAAAACTTTTTTATCTAATCCATGCGAAGTTAAATCAATTTCTATCGCGCCATCTTGTCTTTGATAACAAATCCCCTCTTTTAAAGCTTTTAAAATTATTTCTCGTCCTATTTTATAAGTTTGGTTTTCAAAATACCATTTATCAAAATTTATTCCTATTTGCCGATAAGTTTTTTTTAATCCAGTTAAAGTCCACTGATTCATTTTTTTCCATAATTTTATTGCGTCTTTATTTCCTTGTTCCCATTTTTTAAGCATTGCCAAAGCTTGTTTATAAAAATTTGTTTCTGTTATTTTTTTATATTTTTTTTCTTCCTGCTCTTTTTTTGCCGCTTGTTCAAAAAGCACATAAAAATTTCCAACAAAATGATCACCTTTTATTTTTTCTTGTTCCGGCGTTTTATTTTCTCCCCATTTTTGATAAGCCAACATTGCTTTGCAAATATGAATTCCCCTGTCGTTAATTAAATTGGCTTTGATTACTTCATAATTATTTTCTTTCAAGAGATTAGCCAAAGACATGCCTAAAATACCGCTTCGAAAATGTCCCAAATGTAACGGCTTATTTGTGTTTGGCGAAGAAAATTCAATCATTATTTTGCACAATGTTTTTTTTCGCTCTTTTTTTTCTTGCAAACTTTTGTAAATATTTTTAAAAAACATTTCTCTATGAATAAAAAAATTTAAATAAGGCCCGACGCTTTTTACGTCTTTTATTATTTTATCCGATTTAATTTCTTGAGTTAAAATTTCAGCAATTTCTTTTGGAGATTTTTTTACTTCTTTTGCCAGTGAAAAACAAGAAAAACAAAAATCCCCCATTTTTGCTTCTGGCGGTTGTTCTATAATTATTTCTTGTTTAATTTTAATATTAAATTTTTTAAAAACGATTTTTTTAATTTGTTTTTTAAGATATTGAAACATAAAGGCATTTTAACATCGTAACATTATAACATTGTAACAGAATTCTTGATTCCTAATTCTTATTTAATAATTATTCTTCGTAAATGAGCTGGGATATGCGCTAAAATTTCATAAGAAATGGTGTTGCATAATTTAGCGATGTTTTCAATTGAATTTTGATCTTCTGAATGATGACTAATAATATTAACTGGTGAATCTATTGTCGCATCAATAATATCAGTGACATCGCAACAAGAAATATTCATATTAATTAACCCGCATAACAACGCTTTTTTATTTTTAATTAAAAAACATCCTTGATTAGAAAGTCTGCGATCAACACCTTCAAAATAACCAGCAGGCGCAATGGCGATTTTCATTTTATGCTGGGCTGTAAATGTTCCATTATATCCAACAGATTCATTTTGTTCTATTGTTTTAATTTCACTAATAATTGAGTTCATTTGTAAAACTGGCTGAAATTTTGCTAAAAGATTTTTTGGATTAATGCCATAAAGAGCAATGCCTGTTCGACCAACATTGGCAGTCATATTTTTTGCGCAAGCAAAGCCAGCAGAATTAGCAAGATGATAATAACGAATATTAGAAAAATTTTTTTGAAATTGTTTTGCTAATTTATTCCATTGTTCAATTTGTAATTTTGTAAATTTTGAATTTGGATTATCCGCATCAGCTAAATGAGACATAATGCCATTAATTTGAAGTGTTATTTTTTGGCTAAGAATATCAATAATTTCATTTAATTTAGCGTACGATATTCCTTGTCTGTGCATGCCAGTGTCAAATTTAAGATGGATAGTTTGACGCGTTTTTAATGTAATTAATGTTTTAAGTTGTTCTAACGATCCGATTGTGAAAAAAATATTTTTTAATTTATTTTTTTGAATCATTGTTGTTAGAGTGTATCCAATAATAAGAAGCGGGGTTTTAATTCCTGCATTTCGTATTAATTCAGCTTCAAAATATGAATCAATGCAAAAAAAGGGTATATTTTTTTCTTTTTCTAAAATGCCGGCGATTAATACAAGACCATGACCATAAGCGTTACTTTTAAGAACTGGCGCGATTTGCCATTGAGGAACAAGAGATTGTAATGTGTAAAGATTATTTAATAAAGCGGATTTGCTGATTTTAATAGTAACTATTGATTGATGTTTGCGCCATTGTTGCATTAAAGCACGTATTTTATTTATTAAAAATCTCAACATAAAAACATTTTAACATTTTAGAGATAGAGGTTAAATGAATCCTTTTTTGGTTTCTTGATTTTCTATGGCTTGTCTGATAAAATAGATTTTGGGAATAAAATTTCTATTTTATAATTCCTATTCTATGACGATGATGCTAAGAAAAAATTAATATGAATTTTTTTCTAAATCAAAATTTATTATCATTAATATAAATAAATTTTAATATATTTGCAAGAGAAGGCGTTAACTTTCATTGTACATACATAATAACATTATGCACGATATTCATTTAGCGAATAAAATTTTAAATTTAATTTTAAAAAATGCAAAAAAAAATAATCTCAAAAAGATTACTAAAATTAAAATTGAACTTGGAGAAATTATTGAACACAATCAGATTATTACTCCGGAAAATTTGAAATTTAATATTAAAATGTTAGCCAAGGGAACTATTGCTGAAAATGTAAAAATTGAAATTTATGCCACAAAAAAGAATAAAAAATTACACGGGTTGAACCCGTGTAATTTGTGCAAAAAACATTGACAATATGATAATTTTGTGTTTTAATTATGGTAATTAAATTGTATAATCCAATATAACAAATAAAATTAGATATCAAAAGAAATATCCCGCATCAAAAAAGTAATTGTTGAAAAATATAAACCAGAAAAAATTATTCTTTTTGGTTCAAGTGTTCGAGGTAAAATAACAGGAGATAGCGATCTTGATTTTGTAATTATTAAAAAAAGTAAAAATCCAAAAATACAAAAAATAAAAAATATATATAATATATTAAATAAATTAGACAATAGACCTCCCTGCGATATTTTAATTTATACTCCAAAAGAATTTAAAAATAGATTAAATTTAGGAGATTTCTTTGTTAAAGATATTTTAACAAAAGGAAAAGTTCTTTATGAAAAACAATAATGAAAAAAAATACCTTTCTTTAAAAGAAAAAATAGCAATAGCTGAATTTAAAAAAAGACTTTTTCAAGAATTTGAAAAAGAAATTTTAGAATTAAAATTATTTGGTTCAAAAGCTAGAGGAGATTTTAAAAAAGATTCAGATATTGATATATTATTAGTGCTTAAAAAAATTTCTAAAAAAAGCAAAGATAGAATTTATGATTTAGAAAATGAAATTTCGTTTAAATATGGAATTGATATATCAGTAAAAATTTTTTTTCAAAAAGAATTTAATTATTTAAACAGTATTCCGTCTGTTTTTGCGCAACTTCTAAAAAAAGAGTCGCTTGCTTTGTAAGTATTCATTAAATTATGGCTATTATTTATCCAAAAGTAAAACCCTCTATAAAAGAAATTGAAAAGCATATTGAACTTGCTAAAAAAGAATTTATTCAGCTAAAATTTTATTTAAAGAAAAACAATATCGAGATGCAATTTCACGGGCTTATTATGCTTTTTTTGACGCTGCTTCAGCTCTTTTATTAACTCAAGGAATATTGGCCAGAACTCATGCCGGACTAATTACATTATTTGGACTTTATTTTATTAAAAATGGGAAGATAGAATCTAAATTTGCTCGTTTTTTTAGAATGGCTAAGGAGGCGAGAGAAGAAGCGGATTATGAAGTTTTAAAAAAATTTTCAAAACAAGAAACAAAGGAAATAATTCAAAGAGCGGAAGAGTTTGTGGATTATATAGAAAAAATAATTCAATAAAAATAATAATCTATGGGAGTTGAACTCCCATAGATTATAATAACCCCCTATTGTCATTTCCAGTAAAATAAGAAACGCAAAATAAGAATTAAAATTTAAGAATCTTAAATCATGAAAAATACAAATATTAAAATTTAAAATCAAAATGACAAATCAAAATTTAAAAATGAATTTCAATATTTTTTCAAAATTGAAAAAAACTTTTTTAAAAAAAAATATTATTTTAGCTTATCTTTTTGGTTCAGAAGCAACAGGGTTTAAACATAAAGAAAGCGATGTTGATATTGCGGTTTTGTTGGATAAAAAAATTAAGCAACATCAATATTTTAAAAAAACATTGGAATTCCCAAAATTATTTGAAGAAATATTTCCAAAAAGACAAATTCATATTTTGATTCTCAATCAAGCAACCCCGCTTTTAAAACATCAAGTTCTAAAAGAAGGACGACCTATTTTTTGGAAAAACATTGAAGAAATGACAAAGTTTAATTTAGAAGCCGTGCATCTTTGGGAGGATACAAAACCAATAAGAGAAATAGAATGGACTTATCTTAAAAAAAGAATTCGAGAAGGGAAGTTTGGAGAATTTTAATTTTTATTTAATTTATGGGCAAATTTTCTCGAGAAAAAATAAAAAAACATCTTCAAAATTTAGAAGATAATGTTAGCGTTCTTAAAGAATTTCAAAAAGAGCCTCTTTCAAATTTTGAAGATAAAAAGAAATGTTACGCTGTTTTCCATGCTTTTCTTTTAGCGATTGAAAACATTATGGATATTGGCGGGCATATCTTAGTTTCAATATTTCGAAAACCATACAATGAATACAAAGAAATTATCCCCTTTTTAGAAGAAAAAAAAGTCATTCCAAAAGAATTTGCAATAAAATGCAAAGGAATGGCGGAATTTAGAAATAAAATAGTTCATAATTATATTAATGTTGATTCAAAATTAGTTTATAAATATCTTCAAAAAGATATTCAACTTTTTGATAATTTTGCAAAATATATTTTAAAATTTATTGAAAAAATAAAAGAATAAAAGATTTGATTTAGGTGATTTTTATTAAAAATATTTAAACTATAGAAAGTGCTTTATGAAAAAAATACCTTTCTTCCAATAAAAAAGAATCGCTTGCTTTATAAATATCAATTAAATTATGGCAAAAATTATTTATCCCATGTTGTCATTTCGACCGAAGTGAATGAAGCGTAGCGAAGTGAACGAAATGGAGAAATCCCTCCATACTGTCATTTCGACTGGAGTGAGCCCTTCGACTTCGCTCGGGACAGACTCCGCGAGCGAAATGGAGAAATCCCTTGAATTTTAATTTAAGGGATTCCTTGACTCATTCGCTCGGAATGACACAGTTAAAAGAGTTTTAGGAAATTTGCCAAAGTTTAGTAAATAAAAACAATAATCTATGGGAGTTCAACTCCCATAAAATTAAATAAAATCATGTCATTTTTGAAAAAAAGTCTTATGGACCTTATGACCATTGATGTTTCAGAGGTCTATTATTGGGGACTATCCCCTAAAAAATAATTTTTAATTTTAAATTTATGGATAAAAATAAAAATTTACTAGGAGCTAATGAACTAAATGTTGTAACGTCACTTGAACAGCCATTGAAAGATGAGGGTATGCAAGAAAAAATACTTGAAACAAATCCTTTTGAGGAAATTTGGAAGTTGTTACTTTTGCTTAAAAAAAATGTAATTGAAATACAAGAAGGCTTAAAGCTGGGTGAAAATAATAAAGAACAATTAACAGAAATGCAAAAATCATATCAAGAAGCGCAAGAAAATTTATTAAAAAAAATTTATGAAATTTTTAAAGAAAAAAATAGAGATGAAATTGAAAAATTATTAACTGCCGCAGGTATACATAAAAATACAAAATTATTAATAGATGGTAAAGAAAAATCAATCACTGCAATTTTAAATATATATGAACTTCAATATAAATTATTTATTAAAGAAAAACTAAAACCAGAAATAAAAATAACAAAAGAAGAAGAAAAAAAAATAATGAACAAATTTAATACTGATACAGAAATAGCAATAAAAATGTCAGAAATAACTTTAACAGAAATACAAGATAAAATAAATGCTTATCAGGAAATTATAAAAATTTATAAAGGTGAAAAATATAAAGATATACAAGAAATAAAAAAAGAAATTTATGAAATACAAGAAGTAATAAGATACTTAGAAGGAGATCAAAAAAAACTCGAAGCTTCGGAAAAACTTGAAGTTGGAGATAAATTAAAGGTTATTTTAGAATCAAATGAAAAAGGAGCAAATAAAAAATATCCTTTTAAGATAACATCAAAAACTCTAATAAAATTGTCCGATCCTAATCCTAATAAAAATAAAAGAATTATTACAAAGATAATTTTAATAGCAGGAAATGGTCAAGCCGGAGACAGCGTAAATATTAAAATTACACAAGCAAATCCTGATGATAGATTTTATCTAGCAGAGATTATATCCAAAGAACCAGAACCAGGAACATCAGAAGCACTAAAAAAAGAAAAAGCAATAGAAGAAATAATAGAAGTAATGCAAGTAATAAAAAATAATAATCTTTTAATAGGTGAACTAGAAGGGAACATTCGAAGAGAAATTCAAAGAAAAGAAATATCAATGAAAATATCTTTTTCTGAAGATGAAAAAGACAAAATTGTAAAATCTATTTTATCTTTTTTTCAAAAAACGCCAGAAATACCAGAAAAAAACTTAGTAAATTTTTTAATTAAAAAATTTCCAAATGAAGCAATAATAAAAAATTTTTTTAACGAAATGGGTAATAATGCCTTTATTCAACATCCTTTTATTATAGATTTTTCTATTATTGATAATACAAAGAATTTTCCAAAAGTATATATTAAAGAAACTAACAGCTATACAATATCTTTTACTATAAATGATATTCCAGTTAGTGTTTACGGGATTCCAGAAAATTTTCATTTTAACAATGAACTTTGCGCTGTTTCAGGATTTCAAGTAAAGAAAGACGAACAAGGAGAATCCTTTTTATCAGGCGGTTATAATCCTTTAATAGAAGGGGTTACAGAAGAAAAAATAGATATAGAATTAACGAACAATGCAACTCTTTCACACAAAGACGCAGTTATGAAAATTTTTAAGAAATTATTAGAGGAGCAAAAGAAAAAACCAGAAACACAACCAGAAAAAAAAATAACAAAAATGACAGAATTTGACATAATAAAAAAAATACAAAAAACAATAGAAATGCTTGAAAATACATCAGAAGAAATACAGAATAAAATAAAAAAACATCAAGAACTTTTAGACTATTTTAAAAGTTTAGATCAAAAAATAGATACAGACGCGCAAGGGATGATTACAAAAATAAATACAGAAATAGAAAGATTAGAAAAATTAAAAGAAACACAACCAAAAGAAGAAGCATTAGAAGAAACATTGGAAGAAATAATACAAAGAAACAAAGGAATAATAGAAAAAGATATAAAAGAATTATTAGAATTTAAAATAACAAAAGACACAACATCGGAAGTAATAGAAGAAATATTAAAAGATATACACATTAGAATAGATAACCTTCAATTATATTTAAAAGACTGGAAAAATATAATTAAAGAAATGACTGGAAAAAACATAACGGATGCGTCAGAAATGATTAATTGGATAGAAAAAAAGATAAAAGGATTAAGGGAAAAAGAAATTGAAGTTAGTCAAAAAATAGAACAATTAAAATTTAGAGAGAAAATGAAAGCACGGGGAGTAATTTAAAATATTTATCAAATTTTTATTTTTAATATTTAAATTTATGTTTAATCAAAATATACAACAATTAACAAAAGAAGAAATGGAAGAATTAATGAAACTTTTTGGAAAAAAAATGGCTTTATTATTAGCTGCTTCTAGTATGCCAGAAAAAACAAAAGAAGCGTGGCTTGCTTTATTACCTAAAATGTCTTTTGAACAAATTGATCGATTAATAAAAATTTTGGAAAAAGAATTAGAAGGCAAAATCGCGCCAGAATTAGAAAAATTAAACAAAGAATTATTAATTTTAAAAGATAAGTTTGATAAAAAAAGACAAAATTTACAACAACAAACCATTAAAAAATTAGAAGACATAGAAAAAGAAATTAAATAATTTTTTTTATTTTTTAATTAATAAATATTATGAAAGAAACAAGTGGAGAATTATCTCTCGAACAAAAAAAACAAATAATAATAGAAAATATAAAATCTGAAATAGAAAATACTTTTAAAATATCTGAATTATCAGAACAAGATAAACAGGATAAGAGTGTAGAAATTAAACAAAAAATACAAAATTTAATTGAAAGTATACCGGAAATATCTTTTGAAATAGATGAAATTGTAAATTCTATTTTAATTCCATCTTCGGAAGAAAAAATACCAGAAGAAACAGAGGAAACTGAAATAACAAAAAAAGAAATAAGAGATGCAGTATGCTCTAGAATGACAGGAGAATTTAGTAATGTTAGACTATTTGAATTATCAGAAGATGAATTAAATACAATAGAAGAAACAATAAGAACAAAAATAAAAAGTATTATTGCTGATATTTTACAACGAAACCATTGGGCATTTATTTTTTCAAATGATGAAATAGAAAACATTTTAGCTGATATTTTACTTTCACTTTCAGAACATCCTCCTATTAAAGAAACTGGAGGGGTTTTGGATAATTTTATAAAAAAACATATCAAAGGAGAATATCTTGAGGAAGAAATAGAGCCAGAAACACAAAAGGCTGGAGTAAAAGGATGGGCAAAAATTTTTGGTGGACTTGGATTGAGCGCTGTTAGTTCTATATTTGGAGTAAAATTAGCTCATGATTTACCAGCTTGGTTTTTTCAAAAACACTTTATTAAAAAAGAGCAAAAACGCATTAAAAAAAGCTTTGAAGAAGAAAAACCAGATGATGAAGTAACAGAAAAAAAACTAGATGTAACAACAGAAGAAATAAAAAGTAAAAAACAAGAGTTAATTCAACGAATAGAAGAATCAAAATATTTAACTAAAGAAAAAAAAGAACAATTGTTAGGCAAAATAGATGAAATTATCAAAAAAAATGAAAATGAAAAAGAAGAAATAAATCAAGAAGAAAAAGAAAAAATTGCTAAAACAATTGATGCTTTTATTCAAACAAGAACAATGGGCGCGACTGTTTCTAAAGAATTTTTAAATTCTTTGGCTTTTTGGAGTGGACAAATGATAGTAAGAGGCGCTATTTATGGAGGAATGTCCTTAGTAGAAAGATGGCAAAAAGCTGGATTAAAAACACGACAAGAAACAGGAGAAAAAATGAAATTCGGAGCTCATTTTAAAGATGTCTTTGTAGACGCAGCTCGTGAAACTTTTTATAAAAATATATTTCAAACTAAGGGATTAAAAAGAATTATGGGAATTGGAAATGCTGTGGGAGTTTTAATAAGAACATACGGAATTACTCAATTAGGTATAGCAGAATTTACTCATGAGGGAGGAATAAGTGAATCAATAAATAAACTTTTAGATCAAGTAGAAAAATCACAAGAACAAGGTAAAGGAATAATGGGCACAATGGGAAGCGTGATGGGAAAAAATTTTATGGATGCTTTTAATAGATTTAGTTTTAATTTATTTAGACCTCATCCGCAAGGAGAAAATATTGAATTAGATTGGAAATTACAAAAACAATTAGAATCGCAAGGAATTTCTGAAAAAATAACAAAAATTGTAGCTGGTGATGATGGTTTTTTATCTAAAGAACAATTAGATAATTTAAAACTTGCAAAAGAAGGTTTAGTTGGCTTAGGAATTATAAATAGTGAGCAAGTTAATAATTTACTTGAAACAAATCCAAATTTAATTAAAAATCCAACTATTATTCAAAATTTAGAAGAAATCCTCCATAATGATTTAGGAATTACGGATAATGTGGATCAAGGAAAAATTCTTTTAAATAATCCAGAATTTTTAACCAATCCAAAAAAATTAGTCACTTTAAATGAAAATTTAACCGCATTACATGTGGTGGATAAAGCAAAATTTGTTGAAGGAATGATGACGGGTGATAATCAAATAACTTCTGGAGAATTAGCTAATGTAAAATTAGCAGCTGAATATATTCAAAAAATAAAAGTTGAAAATTCTGAATTAGCAAAAGCTTTAAGAATACAAATATTAGCAGATAATCAAATTTCTAATGCTGAATTTAAACATCTAGAAGATATTTCTAATCTTTCTCTAGAAAATCAAGAAATTTTAGCGCAATACAAAGATGAATTAATAAAAGCAATAACAGATAATAAGCCAATTGATGAAATTATAACACAAGCAACATCAGAAGCTGAAGCAACAGAAGCAGTAGAAAAGGCACAACTTGAACTTCAAAAAGCAGAGGAAAAAGTAAAAGAACTAGAAGTAAAAGCAACGCAAGCGACAGGATCAGTCGAAGAAACTGAAATTCAAAAAGCTAAAGAAGAAGTAGAAAAAGCAAAAGAACAACTTAAAATAGCAAAAGTAGAAGAGCAAAAAGCGGCAGAAATAGCAAAAGAAAAAATAGCTGTAGCTGAAACTGCTGAAACTACTAAAGTCGTTATCAGTACAGAAGAATTTAAAACAAGACTTTTGAAATTAGAGAGTAAGACTGGAGTAACAATTACAAAAGATACTGCAGGAAATATAACTTCAATGGAAATACAAATTGGTGGAAAAGGAGGATTTACAAAATATTTAGATCAAGCCTTGCGCAGAGTGGTTGGAGGAGCAATACCAAAAGAATGGATTGATCCTACTACTCATGAACTTTCTGCAGAACATTTAGGTAAAGTAGAAAATGCCTTAGCTAATTTAAGAAATTTATTAACTGGTGAATATAAAGAAGAAATATCCGAGATTAATATTAAAATTAAAGATTTAGATGGTGTTATTAAATTTGATGGTCATAAATTAATTATAGAAAATTCCGACAAATTAAATGAAATAATTGAAAAACTATATGGACATTCTGAACAAGTAGTAACGTCAGATAGTCCAGCAGTTGCTTTTGCAGGAGAAACCTCTAAAAATATTTGGGAGAAAGAAATTTTACCTAAAGATACTAAAATTACAGATTATGATGAAATAGCGCAAAAAGCGCAACAGCTTCATGAAATCCATCATGGTGCTGGAAAAATTTTACCAGCAGAACCTACAAAAACTGGAATAGTACCAGACTATATAGAACCAGCAGCAAAACCAGGAGCGCCAGTAACAGAAGAAATACCAGGAACATCATCAGTAGAAAAACCAGGAGCGCCAGTAACAGAAGAAATGCCAGAACCAGCACAACCCACTCATCCTCTTGAACAAACAATAGAAGGAAAACCAGTATCAACACCAATAAAAGTAGATCCTTTGATTTCTTTAACGCCACAAGAACATATTATTGAACCCACAGTTCCAGAAATTACACCACTAGAAGTAAAGTTCGCAAATTATCTTGAACTTTCACAAGACCAAATTAATAAAATAAGCGAAGTAATTAATATAGATGGAACATTAACCCCCGAAGAAGCAAAAATAATAGAATTTGTAACTCATCATAAAGCATCATTTGATTCAGCTTTAGACTTTATTACAAAGGTTAAAGATAGTAATTGTAATATAAATTATTTAAACGGCTTCTTCGAACATTATGATCAGGTAAAAGAAGTTTGGGGTAATCCTTCCAGAATGGAAGGAGTTGTAGATTTTCTTAATGGGAAAAAAGAGGGTTTGATAAAAATATTTGGCCCTAACTCTGATAAAATTAATCTGGATAACATCTCTTTACAAAAAAATGGAGTATGGATAATAAAGGATGTTGAAAAAGGTTTTAATTATTTAGTTGAAGTAGTAAAAGGTAAAATAAAAATTGGCATTGATGGACCTCGGGGATTTAATTATGGAATAAAGAGTTTAGTTGGATTATTTAAAATTCATCCAACTATAGATTTGACTAATAAGAGTCTTGGCGATATTACAACAAACCTTAAAAAACTCGCTGAGTCATGGAATAAATAAAAAAAGGAAATTTTAATGATTCCTTTATGGCTTCAAGCTAATTAAATTATGACAATGCACGATTTTATTAAAAAAAGAAAACATTTAATTTGGTACGTGAGCGATTACGACAAACTTAACGCGGAATCCATTGTTGAGGCCACATTAAATTATGGCGATTGGGATGATGTGCAAAAATTAATTAAAATTTTAGGCATAAAAAAAGTGGCTAAAATTTTTAGGGAAAAATCAAAAAAATCAAAAATGGGAAGATGCAATTATGGTATTCACACCAAACATTATTTTGATTTATTTTTTAATAAATATGCATGAAGAAATTTTAACAAAAGAACAGATGGAATTATTACCAGTGATAAAATGTTTTAAAAAAAATTTTGGTTTAGTTGGAGGAACAGCCATCGCTTTACAAATTGGCCATAGACAATCCATAGATTTTGATCTTTTTACTTTTGAAAAATTTTATAATTTTAAAATTAAAAAAATAATATCTAGTCAAAAATTAAATATAAATAAAACATATAAAGATGAGTCTGGTCAATTTACATTCATTGTAAACAATGTACAATTTACATTTTTTAGTTATCCTTTTAAAATTAATTATTCAAAAAATTTTAAAAATATAATTAAAATGCCAGATTTATTAACTTTAGTCGCGATGAAAGCTTATACTTTAGGAAGAAGGGCTAAATGGAAAGATTATGTTGATTTATATTTTATTATCAAAAAATATTCAATGAAGCAAATTATCACGAGAGCAAAAAATATTTTCAAAGGAGAATTTAACGCAAGAATTTTTCGAGAACAATTATCTTATTTTGATGATATAAATTACGATGAAAAAATTACTTACTTGCCAGGCTTTGAAGTAAATGATGAAAAAATTAAAAAAGAATTAATTAATTTCAGCTTGAGTTAAATATTGGAAGTCCGCCTTCCAATATTTGATTTTCTTTAAAATGTATGATAATATAAAACTAAGATTTAAATTATCATGTAATTTTAAAGTATGTATAAAAGATTGCAAAAGTTTCAAAATTTAGATAAAGAAAGTTGTTTTTTTTGGGGACCTCGTCAAAGCGGCAAAAGCACTTTATTAAAAACTTTGTTTCCAAATTCTCCTTATTACGATCTTCTTTTATCAAACGAATTTGAACGACTTAATCGACATCCTTCATTTTTACGCGAAGAACTTTTAGCGCGCAAATCAAACAATTTGCCTGTTATTATTGACGAGGTGCAAAAAATTCCTCATTTGCTTGATGAAATTCAATGGCTCATTGTTAATAAAAATATTCAATTTATACTTTGCGGTTCAAGCGCTAGAAAATTAAAACGAAGTAAGGGAAATCTTTTAGGTGGTCGGGCGTTGCGCTATGAATTATTTCCTTTGGTATCGCATGAAATTCCAAAATTTGATCTTATTAAAGCTTTAAATAATGGTCTTGTACCCAAACACTATCAATCCAATCATCCAGAACTTTTACTTAGGGCGTATATTGGAGATTATCTAAAAGAAGAAATTGCGGCTGAAGCGCTTACTAGAAATATTCCGGCATTTGCCAGATTTCTTGAAATAGCGGCTTTTAGCAACGGTGAAGTTGTAAATTTTACTAACATCGCTCAAGAATGCGGAATAAGCGGACCAACTGTGAAAGAATATTTTCAAATTTTAATTGATACACTTGTGGCGCGTTTTGTTCCATCATTTCAAAAAAAACCAAAACGAAGAATTATTCAAGCGCCAAAATTTTATTTTTTTGATGTAGGCATAACTAACGCTTTACTTAAACGCGGAATTATTGTTCCGGGAAATGAAATATTTGGACGAGCTTTTGAACAATTTATTTTTCAAGAAATCATTGCGCATAGCCATTATTCAGGATTAGAATATCCAATTTTTTATTGGCGAACAGCGTCTGGTTTTGAAGTAGATTTTATTTTGGGAGATCGAGATGTCGCGCTTGAAGTAAAGGGCGTATCCGAAGTTCATTTACATCATTTACGAAGCATAAATACATTTAATGATGAATACAAGCCGAAAAAAATAATTGTTGTATCGCTTGATGCCAAACCAAGAAATATTAATGGCATTAATATTATGCCATGGAAAATATTTCTTCAAAATTTATGGGCTGGTTCTATAATAAAATAGATTGGAAGTCTCACTTCCAATAATTACACTTCCAATATTTCTAAATTTTAATTTTAATTTATTTTTTATCACTAAAATTAACAGTGATAATTTGGGAGAAAATATGACAGGAAATATGGATGTAGAAAATCAAATATTATCAGAGAAATTAGAAAGAGAGCAAATAATAGAAACAAATCTCAAAGAAGCAAAAGAAATTTCGGAGCAACTAAAAGAACTGTTTAATAATTTAACAGTATCAGATATATCAGACCCAGAAAAAGTAAAACAAATAATGGAAATAGAAAAAATTTTAGATTTATGTAGTGATAGAATAGGCGAAATATTAAAAAATGCAGTCGACGCATATAGTATAAATTTAGATCGAGTTAGAGAAGAAATAAAATAAAAATAGATAAATCAAATAGATAAAAAGATCTATTTTGTTATTTGAAATTTAAATTTTAATTATTTTTTATCACTAAAATTAACAGTGATAATTTGGGAGAAAATATGGAAGAAAAAGAAATGCCAGTAGCTATAATAAAAGATACAAAACCAGAAGAAGAAGATTATTATATAATTCAAATAAAAGACGCAATAAAAGAAAAAAATATTGAAGATTTTAAAAAAATAATGCAAGAAATAATAGATCAATGGTTAAATAAAGCGGAAGAAAATGGAACCTTAGAAGATCTTTTAAACAAAATAATAGATATAAAAAATCAAATAATAAAAGACAGCGTAGAAAGTAAAATTAACGAAATAAAAGAAATAACCAAAACCTTTATAAATCAATTAGAAGAAAGAATAAAATATTTAATTGAATGTTCTTTAAATAAAAAAGATTAGAGTGAATACTTCGGATATTAAACTTTCAAAATATTTTTAAAAATATGGGAGAAAAAGATGAACAAATTAATGATTTGAAAAAAGCTTTAAATAGAACTCTTTTTTGGGATGTTGATGTTAAAAAATTAGATTATAAAAAACATGCGAATTTTATTATTGAACGGATTTTATCATTTGGCGATGAAAAAGATTTTAAAATTTTGCAAAAAATTTATAATCTTAATAAACTGAAAAAAGTTGCGATTAAATTAAACTACCCTGACAAAAAAACAATAAATTTTTGGAGTGTAATATTTGATATTCCATTTAATTCATTTTTATGTATCAAGAAGTTATCAACTCTAAAACCAAACGCCTTTTGGAAGCGTTAATAGAAATTAAAAATTTATCTAAATAAAATATTGGAAATCTTATTTCCAATATTATTCTGCAAATTTAAATTAATATTTTTAAAATATGAGCATAGAAAATGAAGAACAATTACCTAAAGAAGAAATGGAATTACAAGAAAGAATCAATAAATTATTAGAAATTTTCATTTTAGAAAGAAATAAAATGAAAAAAGGTAGCCCACCTAAAACAGGAATTTGTGGAATAAATGAAAACAAAAAACCTATTTTTCCAAAAGGCGTAAATTTAATTGATTTTCTTGTACCACTTGCTACTTCAGAAGATATTTATCTTTATAAAGATAAATTAATTAAACGTAAATTGATTTCAAAACAAAAGCCAGATGAATTAGATATTGATTATAAAAATAGAATTTATCAAGAATTACTTAAACGATTAAAAGATGAAGATTTAATTCCAAAAAATGCAAACAGTTTTTATATGTACCACAATCCTTCTCCTGAAATTCTCAAAGAAAGATCACAGTGGGGTAGTGGGTGGTAATAAAAAAATTTCAGGGATCGGATTTTAAATATTGTGTGACATGTGACAATTAAAATATTGGAAATCTCACTTCCAATACTTCCAATATTCTAAATTTTAATTTATTTTTTATCACTAAAATTTAACAGTGATAATTTGGGAGAAGATATGAAAGAAGAAAATGGAATGTCAGAAGTAGAATTAATAAAAGAAGAGGAAAAAATACACGAAGAATTAGAAGAAATAAAAAGAAAAATTGAAAATTCATCAAAAGAAATGAAAGAAAATTTTGAACAAGTATTAAACGAAATAAAACTTTTAAAAATATTATCAAATGAAATGAAAAAAAATAAATCCTCAAAAGAATCCTCGGAAGAACTTTTAAAAAAAATAAAATTAACGAAAGCAATGATAAAAGATACAATTAATAAAATAGTTAAAGAACAAAGAGAAATAATTTTTGTTTTATTAGATCAAATATAGAAGAATAACAAGAGGAAAATAATAAAAATTTCGGAGGTCGAACCTCCGAAATTTTTATTGTATATTTTGCCGATTTTTTAAAGCGTTAGTTAAGGTAATTTCATCAGCATATTCTAATTCAGAACCCATTGGTAATCCGCGAGCTAAGCGGGTTATTTTTATTTTCAAAGGTTTAAAAATTTTTAATAAATACAAAATTGTTGTTTCTCCTTCAATATCTGGATTAAAAGCAAGAATTATTTCTTTAATTGGAATTGAATGTTGGGAATTGCGAATTCGCTGGATTAATTCTTTAATTTTCAATTTTTCCGGTCCAATTTCTTTGATAGCATTTATTGTACCATCAAGAATATGATAAAGACCAAAATATTCATTAGTTTTTTCAATTGTTAATAAATCTTGCGGCTCGGCAACAATACACAAAATTAATTTATCTCGTCTTGGATCCGCGCAAATAGAACAAAGATTTTGAGAATTTTTTTCTTCTGTGAAATTAAAACAAAGAGGGCATTTGATTATTTTTTTTTCAAGACTTTCAAAAGCCAAATTAAATTCTTTTAATTTTTCTTTTGGCTGTTTAAGTAAATAAAAAACAAACTTCTCGGCTGTTTTTGTTCCAATGCCTGGAAGTTTATTAAATTGATTGATTAAATTTTGAATAGAAGACGGAAAAAACATAAAAATGTAAAATGTAAAAATCTCTGCCTACGGCAGATCTGCCGAAGGCAGAAAAAATCAAAATGACAAATTAAAATTAAAATTATTAGGACATTTTAAATTTTGCATTATCATTTTACATTTTGAGATTTACATTTTGCATTAATTATAAATTTATTTAATATTCTGTCATTTGACATTAATTTGAAATTTGCAATTCAAAATTATTTTACTTTTGTTCCATTGTTTTTTCTAAATTTTTAAAACTTACTTTATTTTCATCAAAAAAAAGTTCAATTTTACCGGTTGGTCCATTGCGATGCTTAGAAATATAAATTTCAGCAATATTTTTTTTCTGGCTATCTCTTTTATAAATATCTTCCCTATAAATAAACATAACAACATCGGCGTCTTGTTCAATTGTTCCTGATTCTCGAAGATCGGCTAATTTTGGAATTGGCGGAGTTCTTGATTCTACGGCTCGAGAAAGTTGAGACAAAGCCAAAACAGGAATATTTAATTCTCGAGCAATACCCTTTAAAGATCGAGTGATTTCCGCAACTTCTTGAACTCTATTTTCATTTTTTCTACCCTCCATTAATTGAAGATAATCAATAATTATTAATCCTAATCCATGTTCTGCTTGCAAGCGGCGGCATTTTGTTCTAATTTCCATAATATTGGCTGTTGCTGAATCATCAATAAAAATTGGCGCTTCAGATAAAATTGCCATAGCGTGTCCAATTTTTGGAAAATCATCATCGTCTTCTTTTTCAGAAAGCCTCCCAGTTCGCATTCTCCAAAGATCAACATTTGCTTGAGAGCAAATTAAACGATCAATTAATTGATCTTGAGACATTTCTAAACTAAAAATGCCAACAGGAATTTTTATTGAACGAGCGACATTAAGAGCGATGTCCAAAGCCAAAGCTGTTTTTCCCATACTTGGACGGGCTGCCAAAATAACTAAATCTGATTTTTGAAGCCCGGCTAAAATATTATCTAACTCAAAAAATCCGGTTGGCAATCCTCTAAGTTTCCCTTTTTGTTTATGTAGTTCATCAATGCGATCAAACGCTTCAGTAAGAATATTTTGAATTGGAACAAAATTTTGTTTTAAATATTTTTGCGAAACACCAAATAATAAACTTTCCGCTCTGTCTAAAAGTTGAGAGATGTCATCCACTTCTTCCTGATGACCTAATTCAGAAATTTCAGTCGCGGCATTAATTAATTTTCTTAAAGTGGCTTTTTTTTGCACAATTTTAGCATAAGTAGCAATATGAATCGCGACTGGAGTAAGTCGAGCTAATTGAATTAAATAACTTTTTCCGCCTATTTTTTCAAGTTGATTTTTTTCTTTAAGACGATTTCCTAAACTTAAAAGATCAATCGGTTCTTTGTTTTCATAAAGATCCAACATTGATTCAAAAATCATTGCGTGCTTTTCTTTATAAAAATCTTTTGGTTCAATGATGTCGGCAATTTTTGTTAAAGCGTCTTTGTCAATTAAAAGCGAGCCTAAAACAGATTGTTCGGCTTCAATGTTTTGCGGAGGGAGAAGATTAATTTCATTATTATTTGACATAAAATAAATAAGAATCAAGAATTAAGAATTAAGAATCAAGAATTAAGAATTAAGAATTATGGAAAATGCAAAATAGATAAAAATAACCAGTAACTCGTAACGAGCACAATTCCGCTTTGCGAAATTATAAATTAATTACTAGTTACAGGTTACTCGTTACAGGTTACTTTTATTATTTGTCATTGATTTGAAATTTGTCATTTGAAATTTGACATTAAAACAAACTTATTTTCGTTTTGCATTTTATATTTTGCATTTTTGTAGTGCAGTTATTACTTTAGCTAAAATAATAATAAGTGTCAAAGTCTGAGTTCACAAATCATCCACTTAATGTAAATGTAAATTTACATTATTCCTACAAGCTAAGAAGCTACCAGCTACAAGCTGATTCATCCCCTTGTCATCCAAATAATCTTTTTAATTAGCCAATCTAATTTTCCTAAATTAAAAATAAAAAATTCTTTTAGTTTAATTACAAAATAATTTTTTTTTATTTCTTTAAATTTTTTAAAATTAAATCCGGAAATTCTAAATTTAAAATCCATTCCATTAGTTGTTTCTAAATATGGAATTTTTGCTAAAATTTTTTCATCTTTTTGTTTAAAAATTATTGGCGCCCAGCCAAAACTTTCTGACATTATAGATAAACGCATATTCTCCCCTTTTGAAACATCCTCTTGTTTTAAAAATTGATAAAATTTATTTAAAATACTTTCAGAAACAAATTGAATTTCTAATTGATTTTTTTCTCTTTTGTATAAACATTGCCCTTTTTCTCCGCAAATTTCTTTGTCATTTAATTTTATTTGATTGGCGCTGTCCCAACCTTTGCCTAAAAAAAATTTAATTTTTTTGCTTGGCATTTCGCATAAATAAATATTTTTTTCTGAATCCCAATCCAGTCCCAACGGATGCTTTATTTGAGCAAATTTTTGCTTTTCTAAAAATTCTTTTTTTTGATAAAACGCTTCTTTAATTTCTTTAAATATTTTTTCAACTTGCTGTTCTTTAAATTTTTTTTCATCAAAATCTTGAAAATTTTCTTTGGCAAAATTTGAAAATTCATCAGCAGAATGCTCCCAAAAAGATTTAAGACTTGGTAAAGTCCTGATTATTCGCAAATCATCAACAACGTGCAGGACGTCATAAATATCAACGCCGGTTTTTAATTTATAAATTGCGTCCCGCCATTTAATCGCTTTTTCAAATTCTTGTTTTTGAATTGCCTTTTTCATTTCATCTTCAAATTCTAAAATTATCAAATTATACCAATCTTTCGGCGCTTCTTCTCTAAATGGTTTTCTTTGAATAGTTTGATACGCTTTTTTATAAGCGCTTCTAATTTTCCCTGTTCTTTGCCATTCAAAAGCGATATTTAAAATTTTTTGATAAAATTCATTTGCTTTATTTTTATCTTCTTGAGAAATTTCAGGGATAGACCAAATAACATCTCGCAAGGCAAAAGCTCCTTGTTCAATCATTTCCAAACTCCACCAAGGTTTTGCCGATGCCCACCAATATTGATCAGAAGCCAAAGCCATATCTAATTTATTTCGTATTTCAAAATACCAAAATTCTTTAGAATCTAAAATGTTAACAAAGTTAATAACCCAATAAGTAAATTCCCATTGTAATTTGTGAATCGGATTTTCCGGATGATTCCACAAAGAAAAAGGATTGCTTTGAACAATTCCTTTTTCTCGATTTAGCCAAAAATCTTGTTCTTCAGAAGACCAAGTGCTTTCTCGCGGCTCTATTTCTTCATTGAAATTAAATTTTTTTATTAAATCAGAAACAAAAACTTTTTCAAACGATTTATTTTTATAGATTTCAAATAAAAATTTTTCCAATCCCGGCCTATGATGTCCAAAAGTTTCAGCATCCATTATAGTTAAAAGATAACGATCTTTTTTAATTTCATCTCCCAATTCTTCCAAAAGAGATTGAGCTGAACGAACAATGGCAGATAAAATTAAAATACTCACCCTTTTGTCTCTAAATAAAATTTTAAAATTATTTAATCCTTTAATTTGATAAATTTTATTGAATTCAGTTTTTATGTTTTCAGAAGGATAAGCTAATTGTTCGGCAATAATCCATTCAAAATTTAATTTTTGCGCTATTTGAGCCACTTTAAAACTATATGCTAATTCAGGAATAAAAAAACCTTTTGGATTATAAATTTCTCCAAAATATTTTTTATTGGTTTCTGTATTTATTTTAATTTGTCTTTCAATTTCTTTTTCCGGAAGAAGCGCTAAAAATGGATGATATTTCGCGCTGCCAGTAAATTCTATTTGTCCTTTTTGCGCTAAATTTTTAAGATCGTCTATTACATCTAAATAATCATATTTTACTAAAAGTTCTGTTAACCCGCCATTAATATTTATTGTCATTTTGGCTTTTGGATTTTCTTTTAAACTTTGAATGATTTTTCGATAACTTTCATTGACAATTCTTTCTAAAATATCCGGCATTTGATTGAAAGGTTGATAAAAATGTAAGAAATTTACCCACAACATAAAAAGTAAAAAGTAAAAATGCAAAATGTAATTAATAACTTAAATGTCAAAACTTAAAATTTAAAACTATAACTCAAATCTAAAAACTATACATAACTAATAAATTCAAAATCCCAATATCAAATATCAAAATAAATTTCAAATTACAATATCAAATGTCAAATAATAAAAAATTTAAGTTTTTAGTTGTGGTTTTTCTGCCTTCGGCAGATCTTCCGTAGGCAGAGACTTTTGACATTTGAGTTTTGAGTTTTTCTAATTTTGTCATTTGGCCAGTTTTAACTCACTGTTTTCAGCAGGGTGAGTATTTTACATTTCTAAATTTTCCTTCATCCATTCCTCTAATTTTTTTATCTCAATTCTTTCTTGTTTCATCGTGTCTCTGTCACGCACTGTGACATCATTTTTTTCTAAACTGTCAAAATCAACAGTGACACAATACGGTGTGCCTATTTCATCTTGACGTCTGTATCTTTTTCCAATGTTTCCATTGTCATCAAATTCGCACATAAATTCCATTTTTAAATCATCATAAATCTCTTTGGCTTTTTTTACTAATTCGGGTTTGTTTTTAAGTAATGGAAATATCGCGATTTTAATTGGCGCGAGTTTTTTGTCAAATTTAAGAACAACTCTAATGTCATCGTCAATTTTTTCTTCTGTATACGCTTCGTGCATAAAAGCTAAAAACATTCTATTTAAGCCAGCGGAAGTTTCCATAATATGAGGAATATATTTTTCATTTGTAATTGGATCAGTGTAATCAAGTTTGGCATTTGAAAATTTTTGATGTTGAGATAAATCCCAATTGCCTCTTTGGTGTATTCCTTCTAATTCTTTAAAACCGCCAAGGCTGGTAAAATTATATTCAATATCATACGCTTCAGCGGCATAATGAGCTAATTTTGTGTGTTTATGCCATTGTAAATTTTCCTCTTTAATGCCGTAATTAATATACCAATTCCATCTGTTTTGTTTCCATTCATTAT
>CAYHOD010000003.1:0-24258 GCA_964358215.1 uncultured Gammaproteobacteria bacterium
ATAAATATTGTTTTTATATTTTTTTGCTATTTCTTTAGCAATTGTTGTTTTTCCAACTTGTCTCGGCCCAGCTAAAAAAATCATTTTTTTCTCTTGAGACAGCTCATGCCATAAATCAATATATAATTGTCTTTTTATAAAATTCATAGTTCTATTTTTACATAACACTCGGAAAAAGTCAAGACTTTTTCCGAGTTGGCTGGGAACATTATTGGCAAATTACTCCCAACAAAAGCCCCTGTTAAACTAAATAAAATCTTATAAATTAGCTCTTCGGATAATTCTGCGGGTAATTAACAATGATTTACAATTCTTTGATTTTTTACTTTAGTGTCTTCCACAATTTCTCCATCGCGAATGTAAATAATTCTCTCTGCGTGTTCGGCAACATATAATTCGTGTGTGATAAAAATAATTGTGCGGCCTTGTTCTTTATGTAATCTCTGAAAAGTATTTAAAATAATTTCTCCTGTTTTTGTATCAAGATTGCCAGTTGGCTCGTCAGCAAGAATTAACATTGGATTATTCACTAACGCTCTGGCAATAGCGACTCTTTGCATCATTCCGCCAGATAATTGATTTGAATAATGATTCCAAAAATCTTTTGGAAACGCTGATTTTTGCAACGCTTCTTTTGCGCGTTTTTCCCTTTCTTCTTTTTTAACATTTGCGTAAATGAGCGGCAAGCTTACATTGCGAAGAACAGTTGCGCGCGGAAGAAGATTGTACGATTGAAACACAAAACCAATTTTTTGCATGCGAATATCGGCAAGTTCATTATCAGAAAGTTTTGATACATCTTTATTGTCAAGAAAATATTCTCCGCTGGTTGGCGTATCTAAACATCCGATTATATGCATAAGCGTTGATTTTCCAGAACCAGACGGACCCATAATCGCGACAAATTCTTTGTCATCAATTTTAAATGACACATTTTTAAGCGCGCGAGTTTCAATCGTTGGCTCTGAACCTTTTGAATTGCTTTTGTAAATTTTAGAAATATTTTTGCAGTTAATCATAAATTTGAAATATGGAATATGGCATTAAAATTCTTTACTCTTTTTTATAAAAACATTTAATAATTTATGTATAATAACGACACATTATTCAAAATTTTTTGAAATAGTTTTTTAAAAATTACTAAATTACAATTACTGCAAAAGAAAATTTTTAATTTTATAATTTTTCTGCCTACGGCAGATCTCCCGTAGGGAGACAATGATTTAATTTCTAAACATTTAATCAATATTCACTTTTCGATACAATGAAACAGAAATATTTAATAAAAATTTAACTGAATGGTTGATTGAATATAATTTTAGAAGACCTCATAAGTCTTTAAATTACAAAACACCGTTAGAATTTTCAAAAGTGTTACTGATATACTCATCTTATATATTGAAATTGACTTTATCTTTCAAAGTTTGGTATACTTGAAGTAGTTTTATATTGAAAGTCATATTACTTGATATTTTTCAAAAAATGCGACTTGAACATAATAACATATTTTTACAAAAAAATAGAGTTTCGTAAATCAAAGTAAACCAAAATCATTACCATGAAAACACTAATTCTTGCATCAAGCGGAAATTTTATCGCCGCCAATAATGTAGACCATTTTTTGCCTAAGCCTTTAAGTAAGGCGAAAATTTTGTATGTGATTACTGCGTCAAAGAAAGTGAATAACACTAGCTATGCCGAGAGGACACGGCAAAAAATGGATGAGCTGAACTTCTCCTTTACTGAATATGACATCGTTGGCAAAACCGAAGAAGAATTAAAAAAGGCACTCCGCACTCATGATATTATATATATTGAGGGCGGAAACACGTTTTACTTATTAAAGGCCGTCCGTGACACCGCTTTTGAAAAAGTTGTAAAGGAAGCGATCGAGAATGGATTGGTTTATTGGGGTGTGAGCGCAGGCGCATATATTGCTTGCCCCTCAATCGTCATGGCAACATGGTCTGATCGCTTCGATAGATGCAGTGTCACAGACTGGACTGCAATGAACCTCGTGCCTTTTTTAATTAAGGCACATTACACGTTCGATATGCTGAAAAAAATAAAGGAGAAGTCAAAGGAGTTACAATTTCCCCTGCATGTGCTTAATGATGATCAGGCAATAATGGTGAAAGACGAAAAAGTTCAGCTCATTGGAGACGGCGATGAAATCGTGCTATGAAGGACGCGAGCAAGCAAACGTCGCATACGCCGGAACGTTAGGCAAAATAACAAAAATCCTTTAATTTTAAAAATATGGAAAAAGAAAAATTTAAAAAGTTGATCGAAAAATTTTTACAACCCATTAATTAGATCAATAAAGCTATTTCTGATAAAAATAATCATATTTTTATTTTTTAAATCATTATTCACTTTCCGATACTATAAAATTGAATTTTCTCTTTATAAAAAAATCTCGCAAATCCTTCAGCAATATTTGAAGTAATGGAAATTGCGGCTCGTCTTAATTGAGAAATCAAACCAAAGACTTTTTCTTTATGGAAATTTTTTGTCAATTCATAAATCATAAGCGCTAATTTATGCGCTTCTTTCCAAACTTCTAGATTTGTGAATAATTATATTTTTTTCTTTTCCATATTCCAAATTCTAAATTCTATCTTCTATTTACTCCGCCTGTGTTAACGCCCGGAATTCTAAAAGAAGAATTTTGCTGCGTTTGCGTTGTTTTTTGCGCTGTTGTTGGTTGAATGGTTCTTGTGATAATCACATCTCCTTCATTAAGCCCGTTGATAATTTCTGTGAATTCATCATTTGTTATTCCGATTTTAATTTGTTGTTTGACTGGAACATTTTTTAAAATTATTCCATTTGGATTTGTCGTAAGCGTTGAATTTTTATCATCGCCTTCAACAATTTCAACATAGCTTTTTTTATTTTGCGATTTTATTGCTGAATTAGGCGCAAGAAGCGTATTTAATTTTGCGTCAATAATAATTGCGGCAGAAACACTCATTGCTGTTTTTACGCGATCATCTTGCATATCAAAACTGATTTTAACAGTGTATGTAACAACGCCCTGTGAAACAATTCCGATTGCGTCCAATTCAACGACTTGTCCTGTTATTGTAAGATTAGGAACTGCGTCAAAGGTCAGTGTGGCTTTTTGGCCAGTTTTCACTTTGGCGACATCAATTTCATTTAAAGAAATTTCAGCTATTTTTTGGCGAGTTGTAAGAGTCGCTAAAATATTTGTTGAAGATACTGAATCTCCTTTCTGTATGTCTATGTTTGATATTACTCCATCAAATAAAGCTTTAACAGAATAATCTGCTAATTTTTCTTGCGCGTCAAAAAGCGAATTTTCCCGTTGTTTAATTGTAAGTTCCGCTGATTGAATATCAAGCGCGTCTGCTCCGGCCTTAAGTTTATCAAGAGATTTTTCGCGCTCTTTTATTTTTTCTTGAGCTGTTTGTATTATTTCTGCGTCTACTCCAGCCTTAAGTTTATCAAGAGATTTTTCGCGCTCTTTTATTTTTTCTTGAGCTGTTTGTATTATTTCGATGTCTGATCCAGCTTTCAGTTTATCAAGAGATTCTGTTTTTTCAATAATATCGCGATCAGCATTGATAATTGTTTCTTTATCTGTTTGAATAGCGCGTTTTATTGAAAGAAGATTTAAAAGATGATTGTTTGTAGTTCCAGTATAAGAATCAAGCGCTGATTGATGCGTTGCAACCATTGAAGGAATTTGAAAATCATGTTGCGTCATAACATCTTGAGCAAAATCAATGTAATTATTTGATATTTTTATAGCGTCAGCAATTTTCTTTGTTGTTTCATATGTTTGTAAAAGTAAAGATTCAATTGTTTTTTGATTTGCTATCGCGCGCGAGGTTGCTCGATAGTCATCAAAATTTTTTGTATAAACAGAACGAGCTTCATTATAAGCATTATAAACATCGTTATAATATTGATTTGCTTTTTCGCTTTCATTATTTTGATAACCAATTTGACTAATACTATAATACCAAGATATATTCCATTGATTATTTACAAAAGATTCTTCAAATAATATATCTTCTAGACCAGTCATAATTGTTGGCAAGTTGAGAAAAGCATTGGCTATCGTATTAAAACCATCATCGTATTGCTTTATAAGATCATCTTCGGCTTTTTGTTTTGATTCTTTTGCTTGGCTCAAAGCATTTTCCGTTTGCAAAAGCGCAAGGGCGTCTGGCGGTTCTAAAAGATCTTTAAGATCGCGTTTGGCTTGGTTCAAAGCATTTTCCGTTTGCAAAAGCGCAAGGGCGTCTGGCGGTTCTAAAAGATCTTTAAGATCGCGTTTGGCTTGGTTCAAAGCATTTTCCGTTTGCAAAAGCGCAAGGACGTCTGGCGGTTCTAAAAGTTTTTTTAAAGCAAGTTTTGCGGATTCCAAATTTATTTCATTATCTTCTATTGTTCTTTGCGCGTCTTTTGAATCAATTTGCGCTATTATTGTTCCTTGTTTTATTTCTTGCCCATCTTTTATTGCAACACTTGCTATATTCCCAGAAACTTTTGGTTTAATGTCTGTTTGATTAGAAGCTGATACTTGTCCGCTTCCTGAAACTGAAATAATAAGTTCTCCTTTTTGAATTTGCGCTGTTGCGTAGCGAACAACGTCTTTGGTTTTAAAAAATTTTGTGTAACAAAAATAACTGCTTATAATAACAGTTACAAAAAGTATACTAATTATAAATTTATGATTTTTCATTTAAAAAAACATAAAAATAATAAAGACTCAAATGTCAAAATTCAAAGTTTTCTGCCTACGCAGATTGATTGTAGGAAGAAAAAACTACAACTCAAACCTAAAATAAATAAAAGTAACTCGTAATAGTAACTTGTAAAATTACAGATTACGAGTTATAGATTACGGATTACTATTTTATATTTTCTCTCCATTCAATTCTAACCGCATCTTCATTATGAGACCATTTTATTTTTAACTCGCCTTTAAACGCTCTTTGAATTTGTTTGGCAATACTTATTGCTAATTGATTTTCAGTGGTTAAAATAGTTATTTTATTTTTTTCCTTATTTATTTTTATAATCCTATCTTCTGGATCACGCAATTTAGCCCTTGTTTCTACATTTTTTACTAAATTTAAAATTTCTTTTTCTCTAAAATTATTTTCTAAATTTAAAATTTCTTTTTCTCTAAAATTATTTTCTAAATTTAAAATAATTACACCTTCAGCTAAATTTGTTTTTGTCCATTTACAGGCCGGACATAAAAATTTTTTTATTGATTTTGTTGTATTTTTCCCTTTTAAAAAATTTAAATTTTTATGCCAACATTTATTATAATAAACAGCCTTACATTTGGAGCATAGGATTATTTTTCCAATTCCCTTTGTAAATTCTTTTTTATTTTCTGTCTTTTTTGGTTGTAAAAATATTTTTTTGTTCATAAAATTTAATTAAAATATAAAAATAAATAAAATATAAATTCTGATTTACGAAATTCAGAAATTTTTTAATTTTTGCAGCGTGACTGTGAGCGAGTAATAACGAGCGAGTTCCGCAGCAAAAAAATTAAAAATTTTCTGAATATTGTTGTGTTTTGTAAATATCAAAGTTTTTAGAGATTTTTTTGCAATGTTTGCCAAATTTTTTCAGAAATTATTTCTTTTGATAAAATTTTATTATTTTCCACGCAATTAATTTCTATCCAATTATTCATTTTTTTTACTAATTCTAATGATTGTTTTTGAGCGGCCATTAAATGACTTTGACTTGATTCATGAATATCTTTTTTATTCCCTCTTTTGTTTAAAAGTTTTTGACTTATTGCGTAAGAAACATTAAGAAATAAAATTAAATTTGGTTTAGGAATTTTAAAAATTTCAAATTCTAATTCATCAAGCCATTTTAAAAATTTTTGTTTTTCTTTTTGTATTTTTATTTTTCCGGCTTGATGGATTTGATTAGATGAAACATAACGATCGCAAATTATAATTTTACCTTGTTTTAACCATTTTTCTATTTTGTTTTTATTTTGCCAACGATCCGCCGCGTATAAAATAGAGCATAAATAAGGACTAACATTTTTAGCTTTACCAAATTCTCCTTTTAAATATTGACTAATCGTTTGGCCAAAAAAAGAAAAATATTGTGGGAAGTCAATAGTAACTGTTTGATAATTATTTTTTTTAAATTTCTTTATTAATAATTTTGTTTGGGTGGCCTTGCCAGAACCATCTAAACCGTCTATAACAATTAATTTACCTTTTTTCATAAAAAAAGCCGTCCATCGGATTCGAACCGATGACCTACAGTTTACAAAACTGTTGCTCTACCAGCTGAGCTAGGACGGCATATAATATAAATCCAAATTACAAATGTCAAATGTCAAATAAAAATGAAATATTTCCAACATTCAATTTACAATCTAAAATCTGCAATCTGCAATTATAATATGGAGCCGACGCGCAGACTTGAACTGCGGACCTACTCCTTACCATGGAGTTGCTCTACCACTGAGCTACGTCGGCAAATTAATAATCAGTAATCGGTAATAAAAAATTAACAATTAACCCGCCTTGACTCGCCGTCTTCAACGAGACAGGTAGACAACAATTAACAATTAACAATAAATTTGCAATTTGAAATCCGCAATTTGCAATTTTATTTCACATTTTTTCAATTCTTTCTTCAAACTCTTTTATTTTTTGATTTTCTGGATTAACTTCTTGTAATTTTCTTAAAACTTTTTCCGCTAAAAATTGATTTTTTACTATTATATATTCTTCAATAAGTAAATCAAGATTTCTGGGATTATTTGGAGTTAATAATAACGCTTTTTTAAAATTATTTATAGCCTCCTTATGTTCTTCTAAAGATTTGTGAATAAGCCCTAATTGTATAGGAATTGTTTCATCATTTGGATTTATTTTTTGAATAAAATATAAAATTTCTTTTGTATGTTTAAGGTCGTTTTGCTGAAAATAAATTTCAGCCAGTTGTTTATACGCTTCAATATTTTTTGAATCAAAACCAATAATTTCAATAAAAAATTTTTCCGCTTCTTCAAATTTTTTTTCTTCTATCAATTCTTTTCCTTGAATAAATAATTTTTTAATTTTATCCTGAACTAATTCCGGTTCTTTTTTAATTAAATGTTTATATTTTAAAATATATTTTTGTTCTAAAGCTAAAAATTTTTCTCTATATTTATTAAAAATTTTTTTTAATTTTATATCAAGGGGTTTTAAAAAACGCAAAAAATACAAAATTTTTTCATAAATTTTTTTTAATTTTTTTTCTAATCTATTTTGAATAATTTCTTTTTTTATTTCTATTTGTTGTTCTCTCGGCAAATTTTCTATTTCAATTAAAGAAAGTCTGGAAAATTTTGAAAATATAATTTTCCAAATAATTCCCAAACTAATTAGGATAATAAAAACAAGAAGAAAATTTATAAACATAAAATTAAATTGCAAATTGCAAATTTCTAATCAAAATAGATAAAAGTAACTCGTAAACGGTAATTCGTAATAAAATCCAAAATAATTTTAGAAAATATCAAAGTTAATTCTTGGACTTCTTTCCAATATTTTCTGCATTAATCATTTAAAATTTTTTAATTAATTTAAAATTTAAAATTTAAAATTTAAAATTCCTACAAGCTAATTGATCATTTTCACAATTTCATTTATTTTTAAACTTGCTCCACCTACTAATACTCCATTAATTTCAGGATTTTTTAAATAATCATTGATATTTTTAGAATCAACGGAACCGCCGTACAATACTTTTAAATTTTGAATTTTAAATTTTGAATTAAAAATATTTTTTATAATTTTTATTTTTTTTAAAGCTTGGTCTGGCTGGCAATAATTGCCAGTTCCAATCGCCCAAGTTGGTTCATAAACAATAATTACTTTTTTAATTTCTTTTTGAGAAACTCCTTTTAAATCTTTTTTTAATTGTTCATCAATTGATGGTTTATTTGTTTTTAATGATTTTTCTCCAATGCAAAGAATTGGAATTAAACCAAATTTTAAACAACTTTTTATTTTTTTATTTATCATTTCATCTGTTTCTTTTAAGAGAAGACGACGATCAGAATGCCCAATAATTACGTATTGACATCCGGCTTCTTTTAACATAGATGCTGAAATTTCTCCGGTAAAGGCTCCGTTTTTTTTCCAAAAAACATCTTGCGCTCCTAATTTAATATTGCTATTAGATAATATTTTTTGAACATCAAAAAGCGCGGTAAAAGACGGACATAAAATTATGTCCATTTTTTTTATTTTCACTTTTTTTACTATATTTTTTGTTAATTCCAAAGTTTCTTTTTTATTAAGATTCATTTTCCAATTAGCAATAAAAATCATATTAAATTAGCTTGTAGCTTATTAGCTTGTAGCTTGTAGGAATAATGTAAATGCAAAATAGACAAAAGTAACCAGTAACGTGTAACCAGTAATAAAAATTAATAATTTGCCTTTGGCAAATTATACTCGTTACTCGTGACTGGTTACTCGTTACTTTTATTAAATCATTTTGCAATTCTTTATAATTTGCAATTCTACTCAGTCCATTGATAATTTTTAAAAATCCACTCAATTAATGTTTTCATTTCTTGAAAATTTATTTCTTTTGTCTTATTTCCCAATAAAACAGCAATAATTTCATCTCCTTTTTGATTTTCCGCTTGTATAACTAAACAACCTCCGGCTTCGTTAGAAAAACCAGTTTTGCCGGCTTTAATTTTTAATAAACTGTCTAAAAGCTCATTGGTGTTTTTTACTGTTATTTCTCTTAATTTTTTTTGTTCAGAAAAAGTCCAAAAAGTATATTGATTAGTAATTAAAATTTTTTTAATTTCCGGATTTTCAAAAATTTGTTTGGCTAATTGCGCCACTTCATAAGCTGTAGATAAATTATCAGAATTTAATCCGGTTGGATCAATAAAATGTGTATTTTTTAATCCTATTTTTTGAGCTTTATTATTCATTTTTTCAACAAATTCTTTTTTGCTTAGACCAGTAGATCTAACTAGGGCTAAAAATGCATTATTTTTTGAACCAATTAAGCCAGAATAAAACAAATCTTTTATTGTAATTTCTTCTTTGAAATTGACATTTAATCGAGCGCCGCCTATTTCATCGTCTTTTATAATTTTTATTTTTTTCTTCAAATCAGGATTTGTTTCTAAAAAAACCGAAGCGCTAACTAATTTAGTCAGACTAGCGATATTTTTTTTCTCTTGAAAATTTTTTTGCCAAAGAATTTTTTCTGTTTTTAAATCAATAACAATTCCCGCTTGCGCCATTAATTGAATTTCTTGATTTTGTTTATTGATTCTGATTGGTTCTTTTATAATTATTCCATTTTTGTTAGATGTATCTTTTTCTTCAATTTGTTTTAAAGGAGCATTTGGTTTTAATAAAATATTTTTTTCTTCATCTTGGTTAAAATGCGACATTGATTTTAAATCTTTTTGAAAAGACGCGTTTGAAATAAATTTATTTTTTTCTAATAAATTTCTTTTTGGCTCTAAGGGAAATAAATTCATTAATTGCCAAAAAAATATTATTGCTAAAAATATTGCTAAACCTTTTATTATTATAATCTTTTGCATATTAAAAGATTACGGATTGTAACGGATAAATTTAGAAATAAAACAGATAAATTCAATGACAAAGTTATATATTTGTTGTGGGCTCTGAAATTATCATTTAGATGATTGCTAATTCCAGAATTCATAAGAGATAGTTTGTCTTATTAAGCTATTTCGCAACCAGTCTATTAAATTAATGCTGATTTTATTTTTACCATTATTTCTTCCGCTTTATTTTTTTCATATCTTTGTTGCGGCCAAAGCAACAATCCATCCTCTTCTACTCTTGGAATAATGTGAAAATGAATGTGGAAAACAACTTGTCCGGCAATAGAATTATTATTTACTTGAACATTGTATCCTTTTACTTTTAATCCTTTTATTATTGCTACGCCGATTTTTTTTACAACTTTAATGAGTTTGCACAATTCTTCATCCGGGATTTCTTCAAAATTCGCATGATGTTTTTTAGAAATTACTAAGGTGTGCCCATAATTCACCGGGGCAATATCTAAAAATGCCATGACACTTTCATCCTCATAAATTTTATAACACGGCATTTTTTTATTTATAATTTTACAAAAAATACAATCCATAAAACGATTAAATTTAAAATATAAATTTCCACAAATATGGTCCTAAGATTAAAATTCCTATAATTACAGCGCAAATAGAAGAGATTAAAACTGTTGCCGCCATAATATCTTTAATATCTTTAATATAATCATGAATTCGCGGCTTTAAAATATCAGACAATCTTTCAAAAATAGTATTAATTAATTCTAAAATTAAAACTGCCGCTATTATTAAAATTAAAGCGACTTTTTCTAAATTTCTTGTTGGAAAATAAAACATTAAAAAAATAACTACAAAAGAAACACATAATTGAATTTTAAGATTTTGTTCCCAAATTAATGCGTTTTTTAACCCTCTAAAAGAATGCTCTAAACTTTTAAAAAAATTTTTAAAATAAAAAGACATAAAAAATAGGCAAAATTTGTAAAACAAATTTTGCGCAAATTTTTAATAGCCCGCTAAAATAAGGTAAATAAATATTTTTTTAGAATTATTTTCCCAGCTTTAGCTGGTTATAAGTTGTGCTTTTTTAATAGCCCGCTAAAATGGAGCAAATAAATATACACTTTCCGATATAAGAACTCTCTAAATTATTAAGTTTATCTATATTTTTGTTCCCTATTGAAAATATTAGAAGTCGGACTTCCAATATTTTAGAATATTAAAATTAATCAAAAAATGGCTAAATTTAAAAATTGGTTATTTTTTTCGCTTAGTTATGCGGTTTTTAAAGGGTATTTTAAGGGGACAGTCCCCTTTTAAAAATAATTCTCTAATCGGGGACAATTCTGCTTTTTGTTCTATTTTTTCCGATATAATTTCTCCGCGCTTTTTATAAACCTTATATGCTCCTGCGTGTGGCTTCGATGTAATTACCTTAAAATATTTATTATCTATAAACTCAATGGCGCAATTATTTTCAATGGCGATTCCAAATCCTCCGATTTTCTTAATCATATTCTGAAAATGTTTCCTCCGTGGCACCTTAAGTGTCCTGCCATTATAATGCGGACAATGAATACCTCTAATCAATCCAAGCCCTTTAACATTGATATACTTCCGCTTTTTAGGATTGTAAAACGACATTGAATCACTATGTCCAGAATCGAACCAACAAATCGACCCCGCGCTTAAACCAGAAAGAATCACTCCTTTATTATAAGCTTGTTTCAAAATCTTATCAACTCCGGCATTCCTCCAGACCTTCATCATTTTAAGAGTATTACCACCACCAACATAAATTATGTCGGAATTTAAAATCTTTTCTTCGATTTCTTTTCTAGTGGGTTTTTCTTCTATTAAATAAAGAACATCAGTTTTACATCCAAGTCTTTTCCCAAAATGTTTTTTTACAACTTTAAAATAAGATTCAGAATCTGAACTGGCGGTAGGAATAAAAAGTAGCATAGGATTTTTCTTACCTGTTAGTTGAATTATTTCTTTGTCTATTTTAGTGGTTTCAACCGGATAACCAGGTTTTCCTATTTCCCCGCCACCAATTGCAACGATTTTTTTCATAAAATAAGCAAAAATTTTTCTTAGAAAATTTCTGCGATTTTAATTTTTGTATTTTTATTATTATTTTTACATTAATTCAAAATTTGCAATTTATCATTATTTCTACAAGCTAATTAAAATTTCTTTTTCTATTTTTTTCATTTTCTCCCAATCTTTTTTTGTTTTATGATCATATCCTAATAAATGTAATGTACCATGAATTAAAATTATTTTCAATTCTTGCAAAATACTATGTTGAAATATTTTGGCTTGTTTTTTTATCTTCTGGTAACAAATAAAAATTTCTCCGAAATTATTTTCGGCGATCGTGTAGGGGCACGGCTTGCCCGTGTTCAGGGCGGCCGCAAGGGTCGCTCCTACAAAATTATGTTGTGGTTGTTCCAATTTCCATAATCCAAAACTCAAAACATCGGTTATTTTATTTATATTTCGATACTTTTTATTCAATTGTTTTATCTTTTTTTCTCCAACAAAAACAACAGAGATTTCTATTTTTTTTTTGAATTTCATTTTTCTAAAAATTTCTTGAACAATTTTATTGATTAATTTTTTATTTATTTTTTGTTTTGTTTGATTGTAAATTTCTATTTTCATAACATTGATTAAATCAATTAAAATAATTTTATTCATTTTTTGTTTTTACTTTTTCTACAAGCTACAAGCTAAAAAGCTACAAGCTAATTCTCTGGCGGGATTTGATAATAATTTAAAATAAATTCCGCTATTTTACTAAAAATAGGAGCGGCGGAAATGGAAGCATCTTTGATTTGAGGTTTATCAAGTTTAACCAAAATTGCAAAACGAGGATTATCTACTGGTCCAAAACCAACAAAAGTTTGAATTGTTTCGTCAGAATAACCGCCCTTAGATGGTATTTGCGCCGTACCGGTTTTACCAGCCATATAATAATTTTTTACACCCGCTTTTTTCCCGCATCCTTTTTTTACAACCGAAGTCAACATTCCGCTTAAAAGCATGGCTGTTTTGGCAGAAATAACTTGTTTTATTATTTGCGGATTTGTTTTAAATTCTTCATTGTTATTTTTTATAATTTTATCAACTAAATATGGCTTCATTAATTGTCCTTGATTTGCAATTACTGAAAAAGCGGAAATTAATTGAATTGGCGTAACAGAAATTCCTTGCCCAAAAGATGCTGTGGCAATATACAGTTTTCCTTTTTTATCTAATGAACTAATATCTCCCAAACTTTCACCGGGCAAAGTAATGCCGGTTAATTTTCCAAAACCAAAATCCTCAATATATTTTTTAAATATTTTATTTTCTATTTGATCAGCGACAAAAATAGCTCCTGTATTAATGGATTTTTCTAAAACTCCGGTCATTGTCTGTTTTCCGTATTTTTTAGAATCAAAATTTCTAATTGTATACCCGCCAATTTGCGCTTGCCCTTTGTCTTCATAAATTGTTTCCGGAGTAATTTTATTTGTTTCTAATCCAATTGCCATGGTAATTGCTTTAAAAACAGAACCTGGCTCATATTGATTAAAAATAGCCGAATTATTAAAAACATTTATATCGGTATTTTGATTGTATTTATTTGGATTAAAATCCGGCGCATTACATAAAGATAAAATTTTTCCTGTTTGCGGCTCCATTACAATAATAGTTCCGCTTTGAGCTTTATATTTTTCAACGGCATTTTTTAATTCTTGACAAGTAATAAATTGAATCGCTTCGTCTAAAGTTAAAATGATTGTTGCTCCATTTTTAGATTTTTGAATTACTGATTTTGAAGCGGCAATAAGACTTCCCTCGGCTCCTTTTGTTTCTTTTAAAAATCCTTTCTTGCCTTTTAATTCTTTTTCAAAATATTCTTCAATTCCATATTGTCCAATTTGTTCATCTTTTTTAAAACCAACAAATCCTAAAATATGACTAAAAAGATTGTTATGAGGATAAAAACGGACAGTTTCAGAAATAAATTCTATTCCTTTTAAATTTAATTCTTTAATTTTTTCCATTTCTTCTTTGCTTAAATAATGTTTAATTGGTTCATATAAATCATTTTTTTTAGAAAGACGCGGTAAAATTTTTTCTTTTGAAATTTCAATTATTGAAGATAATTTTTCAAATGTTGCGTCTGGATTTTGTACATCTCTTGAAATTGCGTAAATTAAATATAAATCATTATTAGTCGCAATCGGATATAATTCATTTGTTATCGCTCTTTTAATTAATATCTCCCCTCTTGTTGGAAAAATTTCTTGATAAATTTGATGAATGTCCGCAGCAAGATTAATATAAAAATTATGTTGCAAAATTTGCAAAACAAATAAACGAACAATAATTAATCCGGCAAAAATAAAAAAAATTACCATTAAAAAGGTAATTCTATTATCTTTTTTTCTATTTTTCCTTTGAAAATGCATAAAATAGACAAAAATTTTCTGAAGAAAATTTTTACGCAAATTTTTAATTTTTAATGGCTTAAAAGTGTAAAACGTAAAGCGAAAAATGTAAAATGACAATTAACTAAGAGTAATCTGTAATCCATAACTCGTAACTATAATTTGCCAAAGGCAAATTATTAATTTAATTACTGATTACGAGTTACGAGTTACTTTTATTTATTTGTGATTTGTGATTTTGAATTTTACGCTGTTATTTTTCATTTTGCATTTTTCTTAATTTATGATTCTTACGCTATATAAAAAATTATTTCGCTGCTGCCATTTCTCCTGTTTCTTCTAAATATTTTATATCATCAATTTTTACCATTTGCAATTCTTCGCTGGCTTGTTGGGTTTGCGAAAAAGCTTGAAGTTGTAAAAAATCTATTTCTAATTGCTTGTTGTCTTTTTTTAATTTTTCTATCTGTTTTTTAAAATCAGTAATTTTTAATCCTCCAACAGCCAAACTGTTTATTTGAATTAAATAAAATAATCCAAAAAAAATAATTGAAAATAAAATAATTTTTCTTGTTATTTGAAAAGTCTTTTTTATTGTCTTTGGTTTTTTGGGCTTAAACGTAGACATAAAAATTTAGCTTTTTAGGAATTAGCTTTTTAGCTTCTTAGGCTAAAAAGTATTTTATTTAACATTCGCATAACTTCATTTAATAATGCATCAACCTTTAAATAATTTAATTTTTTATTAAACATTAATCTTTTAGTAATTTCTATTTGAGTTTCAAGTTCAGCGCCAGAGCCATAAGCGATTACAAGAAATTATCGAAAATCTTTCTTACTACTCCTCCTTCTACCCTCTGCTATATTTGATGGAATTGATACTGCTGACCTTCGTATCTGTGATGTTAATCCATACATTTCTGATTTAGGAAATTGATCAGTTAATTCATATACAGCAACAACTAAATTCATCGCTTTCTGCCAAACTATTAAATCTTTATAAGTTTGTATGGTTTTATTTTCTATAATTCTACAAGCTAAAAAGCTACAAGCTAAAAAGCTAATTTCTCCCCTATTCTCATTTTTGCGCTGCGACTTCGAGGATTATTTTTTATTTCTTCAAAACTTGGCGTTATAACCTTTTTACTAATAATTTTTAAAACTGCCTGATGCTGACAAATACATTTGGGGAATTCTGCGGGACAAACACAATCTTTTGATTCTTGTTTGAAAAATTGTTTGACAATTCTATCTTCCAAAGAATGAAATGAAATTACACAAAGCCTTGCTTTTGGTTCTAAAATTTTTATTGCTTGAGGCAAGACTTGCTTTAAATTTTCAAGTTCGTTGTTAACAACAATTCTTAACGCCTGAAAAACTTTTGTCGCCGGATGAATTTTATTTTTTTTATAATTTTTTAGCGTTGCTTTTTTAATCGCGTTTACTAAATCAAAAGTGGTTTTAATTTGTTTTTTCTTTCTCTCTTGAACTATTATTCTGGCAATACGGCGAGAATATTTTTCTTCTCCAAATTTCCAAAAAATATTTGCTAAATCTTTCTCTGAATATTTATTAATAATTTTTTCCGCTGTAACTTCTGCTTCTATTTTATTAAATCGCATATCAAGAAATTCGTCTTTTTGAAAACTCAATCCTAGTCCATTTTCTTCGAGTTGTGTGCTCGAAAATCCAAGATCTAAAAGAATTCCATGAAATTTTAAATTCTGTTCAGATAATTCACTAATAATTTTTTCTAAATTAGCAAAATTATCATTTATTAAAATTAATCTTTTTTCTTGATGTTCTAAAATATTTTTTATATCTAAATCAATTCCAACGACTATTCCATTTGGTTTATTTTTTTCTAAAATCGCCATTGAATGTCCCGCGTTTCCAAAAGTGCAATCAATAAAATTTTGATTGGATTGAATATTTAAATTTTCTATTACTTCATTTAAAAGAACAGGAGTATGCATAAAGGCATTTTAACATTTTAACAATTAACATTCCTACAGCTACAAGCTACAAGCTACAAGCTACAAGCTACAAGCTACAGGTTAATTTAGAGTTCCTCCAATGCTTCGGCAATATCTTCACTGGTTTTTTCTGTATTGTTTTTATATTTTTCCCAAATTTCTTGATCCCAAATTTCCAAACGATTAAATAATCCGGCAACAACTGTTTTCTTTTTTATTCCAGCATATTTTCTTAAATAATCCGGAAGAATAATTCTTCCTTGTTTATCAAGTTGAAGATCCATTGCTCCAGCTAACATTAATCTTGAAAAAGCCCTTGTGTTTGCTTTAGAAATAGAAAGCTTGGAAAGTTTAGTGGCTAAATCTTTCCATTCTTTTAATGTGTATAAAAATAAACAATTATCTAATCCTCGAGTAACTACAACACCTTCGGCTAATTCAGCGCGAAATTTAGTTGGAATAGCTAATCGTCCTTTTTCGTCAATTGTATGAAAATATTCTCCGATGAACATAAAATAAGTAAAATTTGTTTCACAAATTTTATAATTTTTCTGCCTACGGCACCATGCCTTCGGCAGGCATGGATCTCCCGAAGGGAGATAATTTTTAAATAATTTTTAATAATTTAATCTCTAAATATTTAATCAAAATTCACTTTCTAATATAATAAAGCTAAAAAGCTACAAGCTACAAGCTACAAGCTACAAGCTACTTCGTGGCTTTTCCACTTTTTTAAGGGTTATCCCCACTTTTATCCACAATTTTCCATCGCAATGACATTATACTCCATTTTATTCCATAATCCAATTTAGTCTGTGGAAAAACTTAATCCATAATAATTAATCAAAAGGTTTAGAATATAAAATTAATTACATTACATAATTCCCGCTAAATTAAAATAAATTTTATGTAAAATATTTTTTTATCCACACTTCATAAATAGAAAAAAAATAAAAAATGTTTATAATAAATTAAAGGTCGAAAAAATATTTTTATTTTTTATTTTATTTTAATTAAAAACTTATGAAAAAAATATTAATTTCAACATTATTTGTTTTTGTTTTTGTATTTACAATAGCATTCAGCGCAATAGCAGAAGAAAACACTCCTACAACAAATACTATTAATACAACTATTGCTCCTAAAAAATCTATTGCTCCTAAAAAAATAGATTTAACTTGTGTAAAAACTGCGGTTGAAAAACGCGAAACTGCAATTATAGCAACGGTTGATGTATACGCAACATCTATTAAATCCGCTTTTGAAACTAGAAAAACCGCTTTATTGGCTGCTTGGGGTATTACAGATCAAAAAGCGCGAAACATTGCTATTAAAAACGCTTTTGCAAAAAATAGAGTAGCTAAAAGAACTGCGTTAAGAATATACAAAAAAACACGTTTAACGACTTGGCAAAATTTCACAAAAGCGCGTATTGCTTGCAAAGCTCCAGCAACAGGCGAAGATATGAGCACAGATATGAATTTTAATGACTAAATAAAATTTGATAAAAACAAAAAAACCATTTTGAACAGAGTGGTTTTTTTGTTATTTTTTTAATGTCGGAGGTCGAACCTCCGATAGTTAATTTGACTGCATTTTTTAATATGATATACTGATACTTACAGTTTTATTTTTTTTATTATTTATATTTTATGCAACATCCAAAACAAGAAAGAACATTGGTTATTATTAAACCCGATGGCATTCAAAGAACTTTAATTGGCGAAATTATTAAACGTTATGAAAGAATCGGTTTTAAACTTGTGGCAATAAAAATGCTTATTCCAAACGAAGAACACATAGAAAAACACTATACTTTAGATCCTAACTGGCGAAGAATTACTGGTGAAAAAACAATAAAAGGATACAAGGATAAAGGATTAATTCCACCATCTGAAAATCCATTAGATATCACGGCTGTACTTTTAGAAAATTTAAAAAAATATATAACTAGCGGACCAGTGATCGCAATGGTGTGGCAAGGAGCGCATGTAGTTCAAATTATAAGAAAAATAACTGGTGGAACAGAACCATTAACATCTGACGTTGGTTCAATTCGCGGAGATTTTGTTTTGGATTCTTATCAAATGTCAGATGTTGATGGACGAGCAATTAGAAATTTAATTCATGCGTCTGGAACAATAGAGGGGGCGGAAAAAGAAATTAATCATTGGTTTAAAGAAGAAGAAATAATAAATTATCGTTTAATTCAAGAACAAATTTTATACGATGTAAATTTAGACGGGATTAAAGAATAGTTGTGGAAAACTTGTTTGACAAATGCAATAAAAAAAGTATTATTGATTTTATAAAGATAAAGAATTTTTGTTCCCCGTAGTTTCTCTTTTGGAAAGAGGGTTTGTGGCAACACAAATCAAAGGAGGTTCAAATCCTTCCGGGGACACCAAAGGGGATGGTAGGAAAAAAATCTTTCCACCATCCCCTCCAATCCTTTTTTAATTTAATTTAAAATTTATGCAAAAAAATATTTTTAAAAATTTGGCTATTAATAAAGTAGTTTTGATTACTACTTTTATTTGTGGCTAAGTTCTTAAAATAATATAAAAATTAAAAAGAGTCTGGCCACAAACCAGACTCTTTTTTATTATAATTCTTAAAGGGCTTAAATCCTTTAAGAATAAAAACTAAAAAGGAGGAAGAAAAAAATGGAAAATATTATTATTCTTTCCATAGGATTCTTAGCACTCTATGGAAAGGCATTATTATGGGTGATATTGAAAAAATAATTTCATATCACCCCACCACCGTTTTTTTTAATATGGGTGATGTGGAAACAAATTTCACATCACCCTACCAATTTTTTCATTTTAATCTTTCAACTTAAATCTTTAATCTGAATTTCCCCCTACAAGCTACAAGCTAATCAATTATGTTTTTAAATCTAATAACAATTTTATCTAATCTTTTAACTTTATCTTTAATATTGGTTTTGGGTTTGTTGTTGCTGTTTTTATTTTTCTCAAAACCAAAAATACGAATCATGAATTAAGAATCACAAATTAAATTACAAATAAAAAAACTGGTTTTGAGAAAAGCCAGTTTTTTTTATTAAAAAATTAAACTTTAGTGTAAATTTTTTGGAACATATTTTTTAATAAATAGCCCACTAAAGTGGGGTAAATAAATATTTTTTAGAATTATTTGCCCAGCTTTAGCTGGTTATAACTAAACTGTGACAAAAATTATTGAATAAAATAAAGGGGTGATGCAGACGCAGCTTCGGAATAATCTTCAGAAGTGTGAGGGTTTAATTCCCTCCACCCCCACTAAAAAAATTTTTTCTCAAAATAAGGAGGTGATTATTATGATCTCTGCACGAGAATGGGTTGGTAGACCTTTTTGCAATAAACAGAGCAATCCTGTTTGTTGCATATGTGATAAACAAAAATGTTTTGTTTATCGCATAAATTTTTTGAATGAGCCTATTGAACCAGACTTCATTCAAAAAATAAAAAAAATACGAGAAGAGGAGGCGATGGAAATTCCCGATAATCATTGATGATTATCGGGAATTATTTTTTAATTTTTTAGGTCAATTGCTAAAAAAATATAAATTTATTATACTATTAACAATATGGCTAAAATAATTTCAATTGTTAATCAAAAAGGCGGAGTTGGAAAAACCACAACCGCTGTTAATTTAGGAGCTTTTTTAACAGAGTTTGGAAAATCTGTTTTATTAATTGACTTTGATCCTCAGGGCAACGCCTCTTCTGGCGTTGGAATTGAATTAAAAAATAGAGAAAAAGGAATTTATGAAACTTTATTTGGAGAAAAATTATTTAAAGAAATTATTCAACCAACTTCTTTTTTAAAAAATTATCACATTGCCCCGTCAAATGAATCTTTAACCGGCGCGACGATTGAGTTAATTAATTTAGAAAACCGAGAATTTTATTTAACAAAAGCGATTTCAGAAATTAAAAATAATTACGATTACATAATAATTGATTGCCCCCCATCGCTTTGCCTTTTAACAATTAACGCTTTAATGGCAACAGATAAAATATTAATTCCTGTTCAAGCCGAGTATTACGCCTTGGAAGGATTAGGACAACTTTTAAACACAATCAGTCTTGTTCAAAAAAATTTAAAGCCGGAATTAGAAATTTTAGGCACAGTTATTACGATGTATGACAAAAGAAATAAATTGTCCGAAGCGGTCTTGCAGGAACTTTATCAACACTTTCCATATAAAATTTTTCGATCAGTCATTCCTAGAACGGTAAAATTAGCCGAGGCTCCAAGTTTTGGACAAACAATTTTACAATATGATCCAATTTCAAAAGGGGCCAAAGCTTATAAAAAATTAGCTATGGAAATTTTAGAACACTTTAATTAATAATCGGAGGTTCGACCTCCGACAGTGGTTTTTATGCAACATATGCAACATTTAGGCCGCGGCCTTGGGGCTTTGATTTCAAATCAAAACATTCCTATTCAAAATAATTCAAAAGAAAAAGAAGAAAAAACTTCTGATTTTAAAATTGATCAAATTAAAAATGAAGAAAAAAATATTTTGGAGATATCAATAGAAAAAATTAAAAATAATCCAGAACAGCCTCGCCAAATTTTTGATCCTGAAGCAATGGAAGAATTGGTTAATTCAATTTTAGAACATGGCATTTTACAGCCTTTGATAGTAACCAAAAATGAAGAGTATGGATTTTATCAATTAATTGCCGGCGAAAGAAGATTAAGAGCGGCTAAAATTGCCGGATTAAAAACCGTACCAGTGATAATTAAAAAAGCGGAAGCGTCAAAAAAACTGCAATTAGCTTTAGTGGAAAATATTCAAAGACAAAATTTAAATCCAATTGAAGAAGCGCGAGCTTATCAAAGATTAATTGATGAATTTAATTTAACTCAAGAACAAGTGGCAAAAAAAGTTGGGAAAAATCGAGCAACAATCGCTAATATTTTAAGAATTTTAGGATTGCCGGAAAAAATTCAACAAGCTTTAATTTCAAATCAAATTAGTTTTGGACACGCAAAAATAATTTTGGGTTTAAATAATCCGAAAGAACAATTAAAACTTTTTGAAAAAATTATTTGCAACGGATTAAATGTAAGAGACGCAGAAAATATAAAAAAAAGAAATCTAAAAAATAAAATTTTAGATCCAAATTTAGAAGAGAAAAAAGAAAATTTAAGAGAATTTTTAGGAACCAAAATAGAAATTTTACCCAAACAAAAAGGAGGACAAATTATAATTGAATATTATTCAAATGAAGAATTAAATGAAATAATAAAAAAAATAATTAATTAAAAAGCATACACAGTTAAAACTGGGAAAATAAAAATTCGGAAGTCGGACTTCCGAATTTTTATTTTTATTAATGATTCATTAATACCCCTGAATTATTTAATAAATTAATTCTTTGTTTTAAACATTGATATCCAGATTCATGAGGCCAACGCTCTTTATAACTATTATTATAATCTTCTATGATCGCGTCATTCTTGTTTGATGTCCGAAAATTCGCGCAAAGTTCATAACCGCTATTGCTAAAAATTTTATAATCAAACATTGCGTTAGTTGTTGGATCTTTTAAATCATTATTATCTGTTAAATAACCGCTATCAATTTGCGCAATCTCATCTAAATTATCAGGTAATTTATTTTTATCAATATAATAATTTTGGATTGCGCTATCTAATTTATCAAATTTTCCAAGAATAGCGTTATCTAATTTTCTGTTTCTTGTTTCTGTCGGCGATTCAACAAAAAATAAACTTGCTGTAAAAACAATAATAACTATTGTTAATGAACAATAAAAATAAGATAAAATAACCTTGTTATTTTTATTAACTTCTTCGCGCTTAATATCGTAAAGATAAAATGTAAAAATAGCAGAGGAAATAAAAATAGCTGTTATGGCTTTTAAAATAAATTTAATTGTAAGCTCGCCTTGCAAAAAATTATTAAACACTCCGATTAGCCAGCCGATTACAACAACAGAGGCGACAAATAAAATAAAATAAATCAACCAGCGCCTAACAGCAGAATCTTTTTGTAAAGCGCCTGAAATTAAATTTTTAAAAATCCTCCAAATAGTAAAATAAAAAATCGGAGTAGAAATAATTAAAGCTGAAATAGCAAATTTTAAAGCGTCAGGTGAATAATTGCCGTCGTATTGATTGATTGCGTCAACAATATTTTTATTAATAATTTGAAAAATAATCATGCCTGTTGACAATGACATAAAAACCAAAGCAACAAGCGACAGCATATAAAAAAACGCAAATTTAGCTGAATTGTTTGAATTTAAATTTGTCATATAAAATTATAATTAACGCATTGATATTTTGAATGCTTTATTGTTTTGTTTTGGTAAAAAATTATTTTCACTCACAACACTTTTGCCTGTTTTCTTTTCTAATTCTTTCCTTGCGTTTTTGGCAACTCTACCGCCTTTTTTAGCTGGAATTTTATTTTGTTCCAAACCTTTTGTTTCCATTGTTTCTGCTATTTGTCGTGTAGAAAGTTCAGCAAGCGCTGTAAAAACTAATTCAGCGTCAGACATATGATCACGCAAATTTTGTGTTTTTAATTTTTTTAAATTTTTATGCTCTTTAACTGATAAATCGCTCCATTCTTGATGGATTATATTAGTAAGTATTGCGTATTCATCTTTTTCTTTAACTTCATTATTTTTCCAATAATCTGTTAATTTATTTCTAATTTCTTGTCCCATCATTCTCTGCTGGATCCATGTTTTACTTCTGCCCATTTTCTGCCAATAATTTCTACTGCGATTAAGTGCTTTTTCCGGATCATTCATTTCCTCTATTCTTTCATAACCAACTTTAGCAAGCCAAAGCTTTACTGGCTCAGCTTTCGGACTTGGCACAGATTGGATTAAACGCAATAATGTTTCTACATCCGCAGCGTCAGTAAAATAAAATTTTCCATCAGCCGCCTCAAATTTCAGTTGGTGACAATTTGACACCGACTCATTCCCTTCTTTCCTAAGTCTTTCTTTAATCTTATTCCAATACTTTCTGGCAGTTTGATAATTAGCTTGTTGAATTAATATCTGAATAATATCAATTACTGAAAAATACCATTTTTCTTTTTCCTTATCCCAAATTCTGCGGATTTTTTGTCCTTGGAAAATTGTAATTTCTTTATTTTTTGCTTTTTTGTCTGGCATAAAAATTTTAATTTTTCAACTTAATTTCACTCCCAACTCTCTCAACTGTTTTTCATCAACTTCAGACGGACTGTCCATCATTAAATCTTTACCTTTGCCGTCTTTTGGGAAAGCATAAATATCGCGAATTGAATCTAGGTCTAAGAGTATCATTAAAATGCGATCAATGCCAGGCGCGTTGCCTCCATGCGGAGGCGCGCCATATTCAAAAGCTCTAATTATCGCGCCAAATTTATTATCAACTTGCTCTTTCGTATACCCTGCTATTTCAAACGCTTTGTACATTATTTCAGGTTCATGATTTCTAATAGCTCCGCTTGACACTTCAAAACCATTGAGAATTAAATCATATTGATAGCCTAAAATTTCAAACGGATCAATTGTTTCTAACGCTTTCAAACCTCCTTGAGGCATTGAAAAAGGATTGTGGCTGAAATCTATTCTATTTTCTTCAATTTCAGAATAATCATACAAAGGAAAATCAACTACCCAGCACCACGTTGCTTTTGTGTTATCTTTTAATCCGAGCTTTAAACCACATTCATTTCTAACAGCGCCTAAACTTAAACAAACAGTTTTCCAAACATCCGCGCCAAAAAATATTATGTCTCCTGCTTTTGCTTTAACTTTTTCAACAATTTTTTGAGATAATTCATCGCCTAAAAATTTTAAAATCGGAGAAATTAGCTTGTAGCTTGTAGCTTGTAGCTTGTAGTCATCTAATTGTTGATCAATTTTAATATAAGCTAAGCCCTTAGCGCCTTTGGTTTTAGCGATCTCAGTTAATTCGTCAATTTCCTTGCGAGTAAATTTAGCCGCTTGATCAACTTTTAAAGCATGAACAACTCCCCCTGATTTAATTGCTTCAGCAAAAACTGAAAAACCGCAATCTTTTACTATTTCGGTTATTGGTGTAATTTCCATGTCAAATCGCAAATCAGGCTTGTCAGTTCCGTATTTATTCATCGCTTCTTTCCAAGATATTTGTTTAAAACGGCCGTCATTCTCAATGTTTATTATTTTTTTAGAACTAAATTTTTCTGTAAGCTCTTTCATTAAAG
>CAYHOD010000004.1:0-20501 GCA_964358215.1 uncultured Gammaproteobacteria bacterium
TCAATGTTTATTATTTTTTTAGAACTAAATTTTTCTGTAAGCTCTTTCATTAAAGGCTCCATTATTTTTAAAATATCGTCTTGCTCAACAAAACTCATTTCCATATCTAATTGATAAAATTCTCCATAATGCCGATCCATTCTTGGATCTTCGTCTCGAAAACATGGCGCGATTTGAAAATACTTATCAAGACCGCCCACCATTAAAAGTTGCTTGAATTGCTGCGGAGCTTGCGGCAAAGCGTAAAATTTTCCTTGATAAAGTCGAGATGGCACTAAAAAATCGCGCGCGCCTTCGGGAGAAGAATTAGCTAAAATCGGAGTTTGAATTTCAATAAAATCGCGTTCATGAAAATATTTTCTTATATATTGAAAAAATTCATCTTTAATTTTTAACATTTCTTGCGCTTTTGGTTTTCTTAAATCAACAAAACGATATTTTAAACGCAAAGCTTCGTTTGCTTCTGATGTTTTTTCTTCATTTAATTCAAACGGCGGAGTTTTTGATTTTGATAAAATTTCAATTTCAAAACATTTAATTTCAATCTCCCCTGTTTTCAATTTTTCATTTATCATATCGTCAGGCCTTAGCGCGACCTCGCCTTTAATTTTAATCACCCACTCGCTTCTCAGTGTGTCAGCCAATTCTAAAGCTTTCTGATTTACATCAGGATTAAAAGTTAATTGAGTCAAGCCATAGCGATCTCTTAAATCAATAAAAATCAAACCGCCATGATCTCTTCGACTATGCGTCCAACCAGACAAAATAACTTCTTGTCCGACATTTTTTTTATTTAATTCTCCGCAAGTATGAGTACGAAACATAAAACATAAAAAAATAATAAACTTTTCAATGTTTGGAAGTTCGACTTCCAAACACCTCCACTAGCTGATTCCATTTCTTTATAAAATCCGATACTTCCACAAATTGTTATTTTCATAAAATTTAGTAATGCTCTGGATTAAGAAGATGTATAAGGGCAGTTACCACCGCTTGTTTACTGTATCCCTTTCTATTTAGCCGTCCTTTTGTAAGAGCACCGATCATTCCTTCTCTTTCGCCAATATTTTCATCGTGAGAAAATCCGGCTTCTTTTGCCGCTTCATCTATTTCGTAGTCCTTACTAAAAATCAAATCAATCATAGATTTCGGATATTCAAATACTGACGAACCGCCTAAATGAAAATTTTTGCCGTCATAAATGGCACACATAGTAATATCCATATATCCGCTTTTTGTATTTGGAACTTCTATAAGTCCGCTCTCTAATCCAAAAGAAAGATCACAGTCTTTGAAAGCATTTTTTGCTCTGTTTATAGCACCTTGAACAGTTTGCTCCATATTCTTTGGTTGTTTATGGACTCCTGAATCTACCACAAGAGAGACAACTTCTGCTGAAGAAAATTCTGGAAAATCCGAAAGAGCTTCCTCTACTGCTTGCACTTTTGTTATATTTTTTGACCCAACATTTACTTTCATAAAATTTTATTTGATTAAATCATCAAGCGAAATGTCTAATGCGTCCGCAATTTTTTAACAATATCAAATGTCAAAAAAATAATTTTAGAATTTGGGATTTGAAATTTTATTTGTCATTTGGATTTTTCTTCCTTCGGCAGATCTGCCGTAGGCAGAGATATTTGGATTTAGTTTAATTTGATTTTTTTAGATTTCTCCATTTCGTTTGTTTCAGTCGAAATGATATCTTGAGTTGAATAATTTTTGCCAAAGTTTAATTATTAACTTTTTTGCATCTATTAAATATGTCGTCTAAATGCATCTATTGATAACAAAACTGCGATTTTTTGTTTTTCAAGTTCAATTGTTTCATTATTACTTTTTTCATAAAAACTACTTATTACTTTTGTATCACACACTTTTTTTAAAAAATATTTTAAAGAAGTAAAATATTCTATATATTCATCAATTTTCATTTCAGAAGGAACTTTTTTCATTTCAGAAGGAATTTCTATTCGATATATATTTGCAACAGCAATATATATCAAATAATAAATAACCTTTCCAAAATATTTTCTCGCATCTTCATTATAAAAATCCATGCCCAATATTTCTTGTGGGATAATTTTTTCAACCATCGCTTTAATTTCTGAGCTAGTAATTTTATATCTATACCCGCGTATCTCAGGTAAAAGATATTCACACGCTCGTTCAGAAGAAAAAGTTTCTCCGATTGAATTTTTCTTATATTTATCTTTATCTTCATCTTTATCTTCATCTTTATTGTTTTCAATAACTCCAAATTTTTTAAAAAGTAAAGATGGTTTTTCAATTTTTTTGAAATAGTCTGGTGGGCGATATTTATCTAATAAATTTTCTTTCATAAAATTTTTTTTAAAAAAATAAAATTTCCTTCGACCTTTGATTGAAAATTGTAAAAATGTCTTAATTTTTACAATTTAATTTGCCTGCCCTGTTAAATTTCTGGAAGAAATTTATTCAGGGGTCATTTTGATTTTTTCTGCCTTCGGCAGATCTGCCGTAGGCACGGTACCGTAGGCAGAGATTTTTTGATTTTTATATTTTGATTTTGTTTAAAAACTAAACCCCGATTTTCCAAATATTTTTTTCTAAAATTTTATGTTTAAGTAATCTATTTTACGCGTTCTAAATATAACTTTCTTTACAAAATAAAATCTAAATAATTATTTCTGTTTATTACTTTAAATTCTGCGTTATCGTAAGTTTTAAACCAATCTTTTGGCGGTTTAATTCTTTTGTTAATTCCCCATTTTATTTCATAGCCAAATAATTTTCCATTACGCTCTTCAATAAAATCAATTTCTTGTTGATCATAAGTCCGCCAAAAATAAAATTTATTAAAATTATTAAAAAATTGTTTTTTTATTCTTTCTAAAATAATAAAATTTTCAAATAAAGCGCCGACATCATTTCTGTTTTCTAATTTATTAAATTGAGATATTACGGCATTTCTGATTCCATTATCAAGAAAATAATATTTTGATTTTTTTGCAATTTCTTTCCGTAAATTCCTGTTAAAACCGCTAATCTTTAATATAATAAAACTTTTTTCCAATAAATCTAAATATCTATCAACTGTTTTAATATCCAATTTTAATTGCGCGGCTAATTCATTAACAGAGACTTGGCTCCCAATTTGAAATGCTAATAATTTTAATAAATTTAATAATACTTGCGGGGATTTCACTTTTTCTAAACTCAAAATATCTTTCAACAAATAAGAATCAACAAGCTCATTTAAAATTGTTTGTTTGGCTTTTTTTGTTTTTGCTGTTAAAATTTCAGGATAAGAGCCAAAAATCAAAAAATCTTCAAGCTGTTCTTTTAATTCGTATTTATTATATTTTAAATTCAACTCTTTTTGCGATATTGGATATAAAATAATTGTATTTTTTCTGCCAGTCAATGGTTCCCCAACTTTTTGAGATAAATCAAAAGAAGACGAACCTGTCGCAATAACAAAAATTTTAGAACATTGATCAACAATTATTTTTAATCCAGCGCCAATATTTGGTATTTGTTGAGCTTCATCTATTGCTATTAATTCGTAGCCAGAAACATAATCTAAAATTTCAGAAAAATTATTTGAACTTAAAATATTTTGAATACGTATTGAATCTCCTGAATCAAATTTATAATTTAACTTAGTTTGGCTTAAAAAATTATTCAATAAAGTAGTCTTGCCAACTCTTCTTGGACCATAAATAATTAAAACTTTATTTTGTTTTAATGTTTTTTCTAAATTGTCATAAATTCTTTTTAACATAATAAATATTGTATACTCATTCCATATTTTTATCAAAATTTATGGAATGTAAATCCATAAATTAAACCCCAATTTTCCAAATATTTTTTTCTAAAAAAGCTTCGATGGTTTGACGATTGGCTTTGTTTATAAGATTAGAATGAAATAAAACTATGGGAGTTCAACTCCCATAATTTTGTCAAATTTATATTTCCAAAAATATTTTATTCCATCTTGAATATGAATTAAAGTTAATCTGTTAAATAATTTTAATAAACCGCCATCGCTTCCTTTGCCGTGATAATGAATCATTTCCGCTTCTGGCACAAACCAAACTTCCCATTTTTTTTGCCAAGAACGCCTGCACCAATCAATATCAGAAAAATACATACAAAATCTTTGATCAAGCGAACCAATTTTTTCCAATGTTTCTCTTCGTATTAAATTACTCGCTGTCATAAGCCAATTCACAGAACATGGATTTTTTCTATCATAATCTTTCATTATAAATCTATTTAAATCTTTTTGAACAAATGAAAATTTATTTAAAAAATTTAAACGACGAAAAGCCGGGGTCCATAATTTATAAAATCTAAAACAAGAATATTGCAAACTGCCATTAATATTCAAAAGTTTTGGAGCGCAAAGTCCTACTTTTGGATTTTTTTCCATAAAATCTATTAATTTTTTTATTGAATCTTTTTTACAAATAATGTCCGCATTTAAATATAAAATATATTTACTTTTTTCTTGGGTTTTTTCAATGCTTAAATTTGTCGCTTTAACAAATCCTATATTTTCTTTTGTTGGAAAAAAAATAATTTCTGAAAATTCTTTTTTTATTATTTCTTGTGTTTCTTTTTCTGATTCAACATCAACAAAAATAATCTCGCGTTCAAAATCACGAGATTCTTCTTGAATAGACTTTAAAGTTTTTCTAAGCGTATCAAGGTTAGCTTTATAATTAGTAATAGCAATTGAAAGAAACATAAAATAAGCAAAAATTTTCTAAAAGAAAATTTCTGCAATTTTTAATTTTTAATTTTGTAAATAATTTTTAATGTCTTAATTCCTAATGAAATGACATTTGAGTTATTATTATTTTAAATTTTGATTTTTTCTACAAGTTACAAGTTACAAGCTACAAGCTACAAGCTAATTAAAGCGTGCTTTCTATGGAAAATTTATTTTGCGAAGAATCGGTTTCGCCTAATTTAGTTCTTTTTAAAATTTCAGTTTCAACTGTTTTTTTATCTCGTCCATATTTTAATTTAGATAGTTCTTTAATTTTTTGAGCTAATTCTAAATTGCCTTGTTGCGACGGAATAGTTTGCATATTAAACGCGCGGCTTGCCTGGTTATCTATTAATAATTTAATGTAAGCGTTATATCTTTCCACATTAACTAAATCATATTCATTAAACACCGGGGCAAATTCTTTTGCTAAAAGTTCGGCGTCTTCTACTCCAATCTTAAAAGAAATCACGGTTCCAGCGTTTCCTAATACAGCATCGCGAATTTTTGTATCATTATTTTGCACTAATTGTCCCATGTATTGATGAGCAATAATTAAATTCAATCGATATTTTCTAGCTTCTGAAAGAATGGTGGCAATGCTATCTGTAATAAAATTTTGAAACTCGTCAATATAAAGATAAAAATCATGTCTTTCTTCTTCTGGTAAATCAGCTCTTGCCATTGCAGCCATTTGTAATTTAGAAACAATAATTAATCCTAATAAATTACTATTAACTTCGCCGGTTCTTCCTTTGGTTAAATTAATCAAAAGAATTTTTTTCTTATCCATCGCTTCTCTAAAATCAAATCCGGAGTGAGTTTGACCAATAATATTTCTCATCATTTCGTTTTCAACAAAACGGCCGACTTTTGAAATTAAATAACCAAGCATTTCCGATTTATGAAAATCCGTTGTTTTTGCCATTTCTTTTTCCCAAAAAGCCCGAACAATCGGATCTTTAAGTTTTATTATCCATTGTTTTTGAAAATCTGGATCAGTAAACATGCGAGGGATTTCAGCAATTGTTCCTGGATTTTCTAAATCGCTCATTAAGGTTAACATCACATTTCTCATGTTATGTTCAAACATTGGTCCGATCATTTCTGGAGGAAATAATTTATAAAAAATCGCGATCATTTCCTGAACAGCAAAATCTTTTTGTTCTTCTGTTTTTGCTTCCAACATATTTAAACCCATTGGCCGTTCGGTATCGGATGGATTAAAATAAATCACATCGTCTATTCTTTCCTTTGGTATGCAAGTTAAAATATCTTCCACTAAATCTCCATGAGGATCAATAACGCAAACCCCCTCGCCATTTCTAATATCTTGTTTTGCCATATTGGCAATAAGAACAGATTTTCCAACTCCGGATTTACCAATAACATAAATATGTCGTCTTCGATCCGCTTTTTTAATTTTTATTAAAACTTCTTGCCCGCGATAAATATTTTTTCCTAAAATTAATCCTTCTCTCGGAACATTAACAGGACAAGCGGCTCGTTTTGCCAAAAGCCATAAAATATTTGGAGTTTCAGTGGTTGGCAAAGGAAAATGAAAAAGACTTGTTAATTCTTCTGTGTTTAAAATTATTTTTTTTGCTTTATTGAATTTTCTATAAATAAAATCTGTAATAATTTTTTTGCGCCTTGTTCTTAATTTTATTAAACAATTATTTGATTCTTGCGCTCGAAATTGAGCAAAACTATTAACAATATTATTTAAATTTCGCTCTGCTTTTTCTTTCATATCTGAGCAAGAAATTATTCTGATGTTTGCTTGAAATTCCGCTTTTGACGCTTTTTCTTCCAAAGCTTTGACTAATTCTTCTTCCATTGGCGAAAGCCGATAGGGTTCTTTGGTTTTTTCTAAAGTTTTTTCTTTACCTTTGTTGCCTAATAAAAAAACTTCTTGAATAATATTAAAAAAACCATAAAAAATTTTTCCTAAAAAACCAGCGCTTTTTGTTTTTAACACTTCTTTAAGTTTTTTCCCTTGCTGTATTTCTGAAGCTACTTTAAATCCCATTTTGCGCCAAATTGAACCTGCGGGTTCAATTAAAATTTGAATTGCCGCGCCTTCATTTTTTTCTTCAATCTTGCTTAAACTATTAGTCAAAGCATTTAAAGGATCTAATTCTAATTTTTTATAAGTTTTTATCGGAAAAATTGATTGCCTAGAAAAACCCAAATAAGCCGCTTTTATTACACCGGTAGGAGAAAAAATATTGTAATCAATGGTTTCATTAATGTGAGCCATTGGAAATTGAGCGTGAATTTGTTGTTCAATAAAAGTTTGATGCGCTCGAGAAATGGTTACATAAAATTTAACCAATCCTTGATGACAAATAATTTCCAAAGCAATCCAATTATCTTGTCCAAATAAAATCCTTTTCCATTTTGATCCTATTTTAAGTCCGCTTAAATTGCTATAAAAAATTTCCATTGGAGAAAGCTGATCAACTATTTTTTTTTCTCCTTCATCTTTTTCTTTTTTTCCGGCCTCTTTAGGCACTGTGATTAATAAAGTAATTCTATCAAAAGAGCGCCAAAAATTTAAATAATTAATAAAAAATTTTCGTAATAAAAAAAATAAGCCTAAAATAATTAAAAAGCTTATTAATAAATAAAAACCAGCAAAAAATATTGGATATTCTTCTTTTATAAAATTTAAAAATTCAAAAAACATAAAAACATAAAAACATAAAAACATAAAAACATTTTAACATGATAACATTTTGTAATTGAGATAATTGTTTCCATGTAATAACATTGCCAGAAGTCCATTTTTGTATTTCTTGTCCAGTATAAATTATATAAGAATTAGCAGATTTATTTTTTGAAATTTTATTTATAATAATTTGGACAATTTCGTCAATGGACTACCAAATTTGCCTAAAATGTTTTAGACAAATTTAGTAACATTTAAAATGTTCATCTTGATTTAATAAAATGAATTTTGATTGATTGTAAGTCGCGCGTCTTCAATTATAATTCCGCGCAAATCATTTTCAAACTATAGAATTTTCTATTCTTTTTCTTCTTCTTGTCTTTTTTCTATCTGCTTTTGTCTCCAATCTTCTTCTTTATCTACTGAAATCCAATAGCAATGCTTATCAAAATCATGTAGGAATTCACCCTTTTGTCTTGGTTGTTCAATTTTTCCAGCATCATATAAACGTTGAGCGATTTTTTCGCCTTCTCCTGGATTTTTATACCAAATAGATTGTTTGTACTCTTCTATTAATTCATTCCATTGTTCTGGTGAAGCATTTGTTCTAGCAATAATCTTTTTAATTTCCCCTTCTTTAATTTTGCCTTCTAAAATATCTTTTACACAATGACTTAGACTAAGCCCGACTAGACCATTAGGAATGATTTCTTTTTTACTCTCTCTCTCGTCTAAATTTTCCATATATTTTTAATTAAATTCTAAAAGTAAATTATGCTATAATTTATGCGCGACCTTGAAATATAAATAGTCAAAAAAAACTTTGACTATTTCGCATAAATTGATAATTGATAATTTGAAAATTACTTTTTTATTTTCTTTGATAATTCTAAAATTTTATCCATTTTAATTTTTGTTTCTTGTTCAAGAAAAAATTTATTAATTCCGGGAATTAATTTTAACCATTGTTTAATTAAATTAAAAATTTTATTTAATTTAACTTTAACCTGAGCGATTATTTTTTCAATTTTTAAAGAAGTTTCTTCTTTTTTTTCTTCAAGTTCTTTTTGTTTTTCTAATGGTAAATTTAAAAAAATATCTTCTAAATCTTCTAATAAAATTTTTTCTATTGTTTGTTGCGTCTCGCTTTTAATAATTTTTTTTGATGGTGTGATAGCTGAGGGAATTTGAGGAATTTGGACAGAAGGTGTTTTTTTTAACGTTTCTTCTGTTTTTATAGACGCAACGCCTTCTTCCTCTTCTCTTTTTTCTTCTTTTTCAATAATTTCAAGTTCTTTTAAAATTTCTAAAAAAGGCTCTTTTTTTTCTTCTGGTTTTAATTCTAATTCTGGTTTTTGTTTACTGTCCTCATTGTTTTGTTCTTTTGTTTTTTTAAAAAAAGGCATAAAAAATCAAAAATTGTCTCCCTACGGGAGATCCCTGCCTGCCGAAGGCAGAAAAATTAAAAATTGTTCCGCTAAAGCGAAGTCCTGAAGTAAACAAAAAAACTGTAAGCTGCCTTAGCTTAGCATATTTTTATTATTTGTCCACTTTTTTAAATATCTATTTTAATTTTTTTAAAAAAAGGGTAGAATAAAAATGATTTAATTATTTTATTTTTTAATAAAAAATTTTATGATTCAAACAAGTCAGGATTTATTATTTATAGTTCTTGCTTTTTGTATTTTATGGATAACAATTCTTCTTTGTTGGGGATTGTATTATTTAGTGGTCATGCTGAAAAATACATATAAAATTACAAAAAATGTTAATCAAAAAATTGAAGCCTTTGGAGAATTAATTGAAAATTTAAAAAGCAAAGTGTCTTCTATGAGCGCTTTTTTAACATTATTTTCTCACGGCCTTTCCGCGCTTATTGATCATATCAAAGACAAAAGAAAAGAGAAAGAAGAGGAAGAAATAAAAATAAAAGCGCAAAAACACGAAAACATTGAAACACAAAAACATTAAAACATTGTAACATTATAACATAATAACATTCTGTCATTTTGATTTTTACATTTTGATTTTTGAGTTTTTTATGAAATTCTCTCATCTCCATATTCACAGCCATTATAGTTTACTCGATGGTTTGCCTAAAATTGACGAACTTTTAAATTGCGCGAAAAAATTAAATATGGATTCTTTGGCTTTAACTGATCATGGAAACATGTATGGTGTCGTAGAATTTTATCAAAAAGCAAAAGAACAAGGAATAAAACCCATTATTGGTGTTGAATTTTATTTAGCAACTGACGGGATGTTCAATAAAAGGCCTAATGTTGATAATAAACAATACCATTTAGTTCTTTTGGCTAAAAATTTACAAGGTTATAAAAATTTAATTAAACTTACAACTAAAGCGTGGTTGGAAGGATTTTATTATAAACCCAGAATTGATTATGAATTATTAAAAAAATATAATCAAGGTTTAATTGCTTTAACTAGTTGTTTAAAAGGCGATATTCCTCAAGCTATTTTGGCTGAAAATTATCAAAAAGCAGAAAGTCTTGCTTTAGAATATCAAGAATTATTTGGCAAAGATAATTTTTATTTAGAAATTCAAGATCATCCAAATTTGCCAAACCAAACAATCGTTAATCAACGGATAATAAAAATGTCTAAAAAATTAAATATTCCATTGGTTGCCACAAATGATGTTCATTATCTTCAGCCAGAAGATGCGAAGGCTCAAGATATTTTAATTTGTCTTCAAACACAAAAAAAAATAGCGGATACAAATAGAATGACTTTTATTGGCGAAGATTATTCCATGCGATCTCAAGAACAAATGATAAATTCTTTTAAACACGCTCCCGAAGCAATTGAAAATACTCAAAAAATAGTTGAGATGTGCAATTTGGAAATTCCTCTTAAAGAGACTCTTTTGCCGCATTTTAATGTGCCAAAAAATCTTGACGCGAATCAATATCTTAAAAAACTTTGTTATCAAGGATTAAAACAAAAATTTCCTGAATGCAAAAAAGAAATTTTATCTCGTTTACAATATGAATTAGACACGATAGAACGCACAGGATTCGCGTCTTATCTTCTTATTGTTCAAGATTTTGTTAATTGGGCAAAAAAAAATAAAATTATTGTTGGTCCTGGCCGCGGTTCGGCTCCCGGAAGTTTAGTTTCTTATGTTCTTAATATTACAGACATTGATCCGATAAAATATAATTTATTATTTGAAAGATTTTTAAATCCTGAGAGAATCAGTATGCCTGATATAGATTTGGATTTTGCCGATGATCGGCGAAATGAGGTGATAAAATACATAGAAGAAAAATACGGGAAAAATCATGTTGCTCAAATAGCCACTTTTGGAACAATGGCTGCTCGAGCGTCTATTCGCGATTGCGGTCGAGTTTTAGGAATGGAATATAGTTTTTGCGACAAAATCGCTAAAATGATTCTTGGATCTTCTATTCAAGATTCCATTGATAATGTTTTGGAATTAAAAAATTTATTTGAAACCAATCCTGAAGTTAAAAAATTGCTTGAAATTTCAAAAAAATTAGAAGGCGTAGTTCGGCATATTTCCACTCATGCTTGTGGCATTGTAATTACAAAAAATTCTCTTAATAATTATGTTCCTTTGCAACATCCGACTCAAGATGATAAAACAATTGTAACTCAATATTCTATGAATATTGTTGAAGATTTAGGACTGCTTAAAATAGATATTTTGGGTTTGAAAAATCTGACTATTTTACAAAAAACAATTAAATTAATTGAATGGAATCATAATGTAAAAATTAATCTTAATCAAATTTCTCTTGATGATAAAAAAACTTTTGAACTTTTTAAACAAGGCAAAACAACCGGCGTGTTCCAACTTGAGAGCAGCGGAATGAAAAGATATTTAAAACAGCTTAAACCAAATAATTTTGAAGATATTATCGCCATGGTTTCTCTTTATCGACCAGGACCAATGGAATGGATTCCTGATTATATTGCCGGAAAACACGGAAGAAAAAAAACATCTTATCTTCATCCAAAATTAGAGCCTATTCTAAAAACAACTTATGGAATTTGTATTTATCAAGAACAAATTATGGAAATTGCTAAAGCATTGGCTGGATTTACTTTGGCAAAAGCTGATATTTTAAGAAAAGCTGTGGGGAAAAAAATTTATAAACTTTTGATTGAACAAAAAGAAAAATTTATTCAAGGTTGCGTTTCAAATAATATTGATCAAAAAATTGCCGAGGAAGTTTTTGTTTTTATTATTGAACCTTTTGCCGGTTATGGATTTAATAAAAGCCATGCCACTTGTTACGCTTTAATTGGATATTGGACCGCTTATTTAAAAACTTATTTTCCCTGCGAATTTATGGCAAGTCTTTTAACTTCTGATCAAAATAATATTGATCGAATCTCCATAGAAATTGCGGAATGCAAAGAAATGAAAGTTAAAATTTTATCGCCGGATATTAATGAAAGTTTTGCTAATTTCACAGCAATACACCAAAATAAACAACAAATTATTCGTTTTGGTTTATCGGCCATAAAAAATGTTGGAGATAAAATTATTGAAGTAATTATTGAAGAACGAAAAAAGAATGGAAAGTTTAAAAATATAGAAAATTTTGTTCAACGAATCAATCACAAAGATTTAAATAAAAAATCTTTAGAAAGTTTAATAAAATGTGGAGCGTTTGATCAATTGGGAGAACGAGCTCAATTTTTAGAAAATTTGGAAGAAATTTTAAATTATGGCAGAAAAATTAATAAAATAAATAATTCGGATCAAATAAATTTGTTTGATTCTCTTGGTTTAAATATTCCGCCTAAATTAAATTTAAAAACAACGCAATCAATAGATGAAAAACAAAATCTTGCTTGGGAAAAAGAATTGCTTGGTTTTTATATTTCAAAACATCCTTTTGAAAAAATTAGGCTTTTGCTTAAAGATATTGTTACTCCTTATTCTGAATTTAAAAATTTGAATAATAAAAACAATTCTATTCAAACAGCCGGAATTATCACTAAAATACAAAAAGTTTTTACTCGCCAATTAAAAGAACTAATGCTTTTTGTAACAATAGAAGACGGTCTTAGTTCTTTGGAAATTTTGGTATTCCCATCGGTTTTGAAAAAAAATTCTGAAATTTGGCAAGAAAATAAAATGGTTTTGATTCAAGGAAAATTATCAAATAAAGATGAAAGCATTAAATTGTTGGTTAATGAAGCGGAAGAAATATTTGAAGAAAATATTCAACAATTAATAAAAAAATATAAAGATTTTACTTCTAGTAAAAAAATTTTTGCGCGCGAATGGCAAAATAAATCATATGATAACGCGACATTTCAAAATGATAATCAATCGCAAAAATTTACTTCGTCAAATTTAAATTCTAATGAACAAAAAATTGATTCATTGAATTCTATTTGCATTGATTTATCATCAACAATTGATCAAAATTTAATACAAAAATTAAAAAATATTTTAATAAGTTATCCCGGCAAACAACAAGTTTATTTTAAATATACAAATAACAATCAATATCAAAAAATTGCCACAAATTTATTCATTGAATATAATGAAAAAGTAAAACAAGAAATTGAAACATTATTAAGATAAAAGTAACCAGTAACCAGTCACGAGTAACGAGTACAATTTGCCAAAGGCAAATATTAATTACTGGTTACACGTTACTGTTACTTTATTATTTGCTTGCCCTGTTAAATTTCTGAAAGAAATTTGTTTGGGGTCATTTTGATTTTTCCATGATTCTTAATTCTTAATTCTTATTTTGCAATTTGCAATTTGCAATTTGCAATTTGCAATTTTTTTATGGACAATCTTCTTAAAAAAATATCTTTTACTTTTATTGCGCTCACAATAATTCTTGTTTTGATTATTATTTATTTTTCTTTTAGTAAAACAACAATTACTATTTTTTCTAACAATAAAAAATTTGAAATCAATTTCGCTATTTTAGCAAAAGAAACAAATGAATTTCAAAACGTAAATATAATTCCGGCTAATTTTTCTGAAACTATTGAAGAAGAACAGGACATTTTTTTAGCTCAAGGAACCAATGAAGAAATAAAAACGCAAGCTATTGGCAAAGTAACAATTTTTAATCTCACTTCTGTTAATCGCCATCTTATTGCCACTACTCGCCTGCTTTCTCCTGATAATATTTTATATCGTCTTAAAAATAATACATTTATTCCGGCTAATGAAAAAACTGAAGCCGAGGTTTACGCTGATCAACCAGGGAAAGAAAATGAAATTTCTAAAGGGGTTTATTTTATTATTCCGGGAATTCAAAGACAAATGCAAGATAAAATTTACGCTCAAAGTTATGAAGCAATGACTGGCGGCGTTAAAAAAAATAAAGCTGTCACAAAAGAAAACATTGAAGATGCCGTAAATAAATTGAAAGAAAAAATTTTAGAAAAAATTCAAAAACAAATTGATGAATCTCTTAAATATGAAAAAAATAATTCAATCCCCTCTCTTATTATTTCTGAAATTGTGGAAATAAAAAAAGACGCGGAAATAGGAGAACAAAAAGATGAATTTAGTTTAGGAATTAAATTAAAAATTACTTCAATTAATTTTGATAAAGAAAAATTGCTAAAAATAGCAAAAGTTAAACTTTTAGAAAAAATTTCTCCTAATCAAGAATTTATTAATCCTTTGCAAAATTTTACTTATTCAATTGAACAATATAATTCTAAAACCAAAGAAGCTATTATAAAAGTTCACTTGGAGGGAATGTCCACTTTGAATGCCAAATCAAAAATCTTAAACAAAAATAAATTAATTGGTTTAAAAAAAAGAGAGCTTGAAGAATATTTCAAGCAATTTGATGAAATTCAGAAAATAGAAATAAAATTTTCACCTTCTTGGATAACAAAAACTCCAACAATAAAAGATCATATTGAGATAAAGATTAAATAAATTAGGGCTTATGTGTATTAACAACAGACTTATTACAATTTAATTAAAAATAAAAAAGTAAAAAAATAATATAAAAAAAGAACAAAAAATCGGGTTTTTTTATATTGCAGAAAAGAACAAAAAATATTGCTACATTTTAGAGAAAGAATATATTAAAATTTAAAAGGAAAAAAATAATTTTATGAATGGCCAAGATAAAAACAATCAAATTATTATTTATAACACTGAGGATGGCGAGACTAAGATTGAAACACAAATCAAAGACGAGACTGTTTGGCTTTCGCAAAAGCAAATGGCTGAGCTTTTTGACTGTTCTGTGGACAACATCAGTTTGCACTTAAAAAATGTCTATTCTGAAGGAGAATTAACGGAAAATTTAACTTCCGAGGAATCCTCAGTAGTTCAAATTGAAGGAGGAAGGAATGTAAATAGGCCTGTTAAACTTTATAATTTGGATGTGATAATTTCCGTAGGATATCGCATAAATTCTTTGCGCGGCACACAATTTAGAATCTGGGCTACGCAAAAATTAAAAGAATATATTATCAAGGGTTTTGTTATGGATGATGAAAGATTGGCTGAAGGCAAGGTGAAAAAGACATATTTTGAAGAATGGGAAGAGAGAATCAGAAGAATCAGGATTTCAGAAGCCAATTTTTATCAAAAGGTTCGCGATGTCTTTGTTACCAGCGCTGATTACAATCCCAAAACAGATTACGCTAAATTATTTTACGCTACCGTGCAAAACAAATTTCATTACGCTATTACAGGATTAACCGCGACAGAAATTGTTTTCACGAGAATTGACAGTCAAAAAGAAAATATGGGACTGACAAACTGGAAAGGCGAAATTATTACTCGCGAGCAGGCACAAATTGCCAAAAATTATTTGGAAGAGTTGGAATTAAAAAGATTAAATTTGTTAGTGGAACAATTTTTGTCTTTTGCTGAATTGCAAAGCGTGGAGCAAAGAGTGATGTACATGAAAGATTGGATTCAAAAATTGAATGATTTTTTAGTTTTAAACGAGAAAGAAATTTTGCAAAGCGTCGGCAATGTTTCGCGTTTGGAAATGGAGAAAAAAGTCCGAAAAGAATTAGAAAAATATAATCAAAAAAGATTAAAAGATAAAAAATAATATAAAAATTGATCTGCATAAAATTTCAATTCGTGAAGTAATAATTGGCTACAAAGAAATCGCCAAGCGTGGAGTGGAAATGGCAATAGAAAAAGACGAACAAGAAGTAAAAAAATGGATTAAAAATAAATTAAAAGAATTAGAAGTTGAAGTTTAAAATAATACACGGGTTGAACCCGTGCAACTTGCTTATTTTATGTTTTACATTAATCAAAAAGCTTGGGTTATAGCGGTTAATATGGGCTATGGACATCAAAGAACAGCCAACCCTTTAAAATATTTAGCTTTTGAAGGAAAAATTATCAATGCTAATGATTACACAGAAATTCCAATTAACGACAAAAAAATTTGGGAAACAGCAAGAAATTTTTACGAATTTATTTCCCGCCTTTCAAGAATTCCATTGATTGGTAAATTTATTTTTTCTTTTTACGACCATTTTCAAAAAATTTTTGTTTTTTATCCCAAAAAAAATTTATCAAAACTAAATATTGCTTTAAAACTAATTTATTTTTTTATTAAAAGGGGCTGGGGCAAACATTTAATTGAAAAACTAAAAGAAAACCCTTTGCCTATTATTACAACTTTTTTTGTTCCAGCTTTTATGGCTGAATTTTTTAATTATCCGGGAGAAATTTTTTGCGTTGTTTGCGACGCGGATATTAATAGAGCATGGGCGCCATTAAATTGTCAAAAAAGCAAAATTAAATATTTTGTTCCAAATCAAAGAACATTAGAGCGGCTAAAACTTTATGGAGTAAAACCAGAAAATATTTTTTTAACCGGCTATCCTTTGCCATTAGAAAATATTAGTTTACAAAAAAATGAAATTTCAAAAATGGAAATTTTAAAAGAAGATTTAAAATACCGTCTTTTAAATTTAGATCCTAAAAATAGATATTTTGAAAAATATCAAAAACTAATAGAAAAAAATTTAGGAAAATTGCATAAAAAATCAAATCATCCTTTAACAATAATGTTTTCTGTCGGCGGAGCAGGCGCGCAAAAAGAAATTGGCATTAAAATTATAAAAAAATTAGCTTCGCAAATTGAACAAGGAAAAATTAAAATAATTTTAGCAGTTGGAATTAAAGAAAAAATTAAAAAATATTTTGAACAAATTTTTTCAAAAACTAATGAAGAACAATTTTTTATTAATCAAGGCATAGAAATACTTTCAGGAAATAACATTGAGGATTATTTTCAAAAATTTAATTTAGCTTTAAGAAAAACCGATATTTTGTGGACAAAACCATCTGAGCTTTCTTTTTATAACGCTTTGGGTATTCCAATTATTATCGCGCCATCCATTGGTTCTCATGAAGAATTTAATAAAAGATGGCTTTTAAAATCAGGTTTTGGACTTTGTCAGGAAAATCCAAATTGCATAACAGAATGGTTATTTGATTGGTTAAATCATGGATATTTAGCCGAAGCTGCCATGCAAGGTTTTATTAAAGGAGAAAAAATGGGAACTTTTAATATTGAACAAATAATAGTTAATAGTTGCGCAAATTTTTGACTTTTTCTTATTTTCTTGTATAATGTAAACGCTTAAGTAAGCTGGATGATCGCCCTCCATTACTTTTAAATTTATTGTATCTGAAAATATTATAGACACAGGTAATCCTTGCCTTTACATAAATTATAATAATAGAGGCAATCTTTGCGGTTGTCTTAATTTTAATTACATTTTAAATGTAACTTTTGTGAATTTAAAAGTAATGGAGGGAGGAAAGTCCGAACACCCATCTGATAAGCATCAGATGTCAAAGATAGTCGCTAACAGCGACCAAAAGTAAGTTTAATAAAAATTTATTTTTATTAAATCAAGTTTAGGGAAAGTGCCACAGAAACAATACCGCCCCGCACCTTTCAGGTTTAAATTAAATTATTTTAATAAAGTTTGAAAAGTGCGGGGTAAGGGTGAAATGAGCGAGGTAAGAGCTCGCAGATTCTGGTGGTGACGCCAGAATGAGGTAAACCCTATCTGGTGCAAGGGCAAATTTGGTAGCCCGCTTGATCCCGTTGGCAACATCGGGACTAGATAGATGATCATCGCTCTAAAATTCTTCAGAGCACAGAATTCGGCTTATAGGCTTGCTTAAACATTTTAAAATTTTTTTATTTTTATTTATTTTTTTTAAAATAACCTATATAACCTTAAAATAACCTATATAACCTTAGTGGTTAATAATGGTTAAAATTTTTATGGACAATCAAAATATACAATCTCAGCCTGTTTCTACTTCAAATACACAATCTGCTAAATTATCTTCAGCAGTAACTTTATTAAAAGATGCATGGAAAATATATAAACAAAAACTAAAAACATTTTTAGGTATACTAATAATTACTTCATTAGTAATAGCATTATTTGTTACTATTCTTTTTATTATTCTATTTTTATTAAAATTAAGCATAGTTGGTATTATTATTAAAATAATTTTATTACCTATATCTATTATAGGTATAGCTATAGCTCAAATATGGGGATTTATTGCTTTAATATACACAATTGTAAATCATGAACAAAAAATTGGAATAAAAGAAGCATTCCAAAAAACACAAAATAAAATAATCTCTTGTTTATGGATAGCATTTTTAAGTGGATTTATTATAACAGGAGGTATGTTTCTATTTATTATCCCGGGAATGCTTTTCTCTATTTGGTTTAGTTTTGTTTATTATATTTTAATTACCGAAAATTTAAATGGAATAAACGCCCTTTTAAAGAGTAAAGAATATATAAAAGGTAAATTTTGGGGGGTATTATGGAGATTAATTTTTATTGGTTTATTTATTGGTTTATTATATGTTTTCATTTTCTTTCTTGCGAGCCTTTTGTTTGAATTTTTACAAAAAAATAATTATAACTTTATTTTTGATATTATTAGTCAAATTATTTCTATTTTTATAACACCATTTTTCACAATTTACTGTTTCTTGATTTATAAAAATTTAAAAGAACTTAAAGGAGAATACACTATTGCTGTTACAAAAAATACAAAAAATATTTTTTATATTTTTTGTATTTTAGGATTTTTAGGAATCTTATTAATATCTTCTTTGGCTATTTTTTTTGGTTTAAATAAAGCAAAAATAATAGCGAGAGATGCAGAACGAAAAACAGATATAACTCAAATTCAACTTCTTTTAAAATCATATTATTCTAATAAAAACGAATATCCTTTGTCATTAAATCAATTAAATTCTACTATTCCTATAAACTCTAACATTCCCAATGACCCAAAAACAAATTTACCATATGAATATCAATTATTGCAAGAAGGAAAAAATTATAAATTATGTGTAAATTTTGAAGAACTAAAGTTAAAAAAACAATGCGTTAATTTTGATTCATATTAAACTTTTAGTTATTTAAAATATGAAAAAAAGTGAACTTTTTTTTGCTGCGTTATTAATTCCAATTGATTTTTTAATGATTCTTTTAGCTGGAACAACGGCTTATTTTTTAAGATTTGAAACTTTTTTTAAAGACATTAGACCAACAACTTTTATCTGGACATTTAAAGAATATTTAGGATTAATAATAATTGTGGCTTGTATTTGGATAATTATTTTCTCTTTTAATAAACTTTATAGCGTTTGCAATATTCGAAAAAAAATTTCAGATGAATTTTTGAAAATTTTCGGCACTGTTTCAATTGGAATGATTTTTGTAATTATATATATTTTTTTTTATAAAGAATTATTTGCTTCTCGTTTTATTGTTCTTTCTGTTTGGATATTGAGTATTTTCTATATTTTTATAGGACGTTTGCTAATTCGTTTTTTACAAAAATGGCTTTATAAATTCAATTATGGCATTCATAGAATAATCGTTATTGGAAAAAATAGAGAAGCTGAAATTATTGTCGCTGAATTATATAAAAATCCAAGCTTGGGATATAAAATTGTTGATCGAATTGAAATTATTAATCAAGATATTGATTTAGAAAATCGATTATTAAAAATACAAGAATCTTCAAATATAGATGAAATTATTCAGGCTGATTCTGGTTTGTCTAAAGAAATAAATCAACAAATAAAAGAATTTTGCCAAGAACATCATTTTATTTTTAAATACGCCGCTGATCTTTTTAATACTCAAATTTCAAATATTCATATTGATACTATCGCTGGCATTCCAATAATAGAAATTAAAAAAACCCCTTTGGATGGTTGGGGAAAAATTATAAAAAGAATTTTTGACATTATTGGAAGTTTAATTGGCATTATTGTTTTTTCATTATTAATGATTTTAACAGCCATTGCTATTAAAATTGATTCTAAAGGATCTGTTTTTTTTAAATATAAACGAATAGGACAAAAAGGGGAACCTTTTACTTATTTTAAATTTAGATCAATGATTGATGGCGCTCATAATTTAAGATATACAAAAGAATGGTTAGCAAAAAATATTAGAAATGACGGTCCAATGATAAAATTTGAAAACGATCCAAGAGTTACAAAAGTTGGAAAATTTATTCGCAAATTTAGTATTGACGAATTGGCTGAATTTTTTCTTGTTTTAGTGGGAAAAATGAGCTTAGTTGGTCCGCGGCCTCATGAGATTGAAGAAGTTGAAAAATATCAAAAACATCATAAGCGACTTTTAGATATCAAACCAGGTATGACTGGTATGGCGCAAATTAGCGGCCGTTCTGATTTAGATTTTGAAGAAGAAACACGATTAGATGTTTATTATATTGAAAATTGGTCTTTGCTTTTAGATTTAAAAATTTTTTTAAAAACTCCTTTGGCAGTTTTTAAACAAAGAAAAACAGAATAACAAAAAGGAATTAGGAATCAAGAATTAGGGTTACAGAAATTAATTATTTGTATTTTCCATGATTCTTAATTCTAAACTTTGGCAAAAAATTATTTAACCAATCATATTGTCATTTCGACTGGAGCGAGCCCTTCGACTTTGTTCGGGGCAGGCTTTGTGAGCGGAATGGAGAAATCCCTTTACTTTAGCTTTATTTATAAATTAATTTAAGGG
>CAYHOD010000005.1:0-19606 GCA_964358215.1 uncultured Gammaproteobacteria bacterium
TTGTCTTGATTCATTTCTGAAATAGGAATTATTTGATCTGTTTCTTTGTCTTTTAAAAAATCATAAATTGGCAGTAAGTCTTGGATTGAAGAAATATAATTATGGATTGTTTGTAGATTATCAAAGGTTTGATGAATAGTTGAAAGATATCCGAGATAAATTTTTATTATTGATTCTATAAACCATAATTGTCCTTCTATAATTTCTCCTCCTTGCCAAGAAAAATATGAATCGCTTGATCCATTATTTGGAGTTCCTAAAAGAATTAATTGATCAACATCGTTTTGATAATCATCTGATTGAATGTACGCTCTTGCGATTAATCCACCCATTGAATGAGCGACAATATCAATTTTGTCTGAATTGGTTTGTTCTTTTATTTTTTTTATCAAAGGGATGAGATAATCTTTGTATGTTTGATTGTTTTTCTGACGCCAATCATAATTTAAAATAAATAATTTTTGATTTTTTAAAAAATCAGATTTTTCAAGAGATTGAATAAGACCGTTGTAATTTTTAATTCCTGGACAAAAACTCCAATTATCAAAAAATATTTGACCTGTCATTAAATCCCAATTACAGGTAGCTCCAATTCCTGGAATTAAAATTAAAGGCTCTTTGCCTTGTTGAATTTTTGGCGGTGGTATTATTTCTGGTTCTGGTTCTAAATCTGAAATTGTTTCTCCAATTAATTCACAAACGTCTTGATAATATTTATTAGTTTCTTCGCTGACTTCGTTAGTTTTTTTATATTCTTCAAAAAAATCGCATTCCCATTTTATCATTTCTGGAGTAACCATTATCGCTGCTTGAGAAATTTTAGAATGCGTAAATAAAAAAATATTTAGAATAATGAATATTAAAAATATTTTTTTAATGTTTCTAAACATATTTTAGATTTAAAAAATTATTTAATTAAAAAAATATGATCTAATCCTAAATAAAAAAGAAAGTATGTACAAAAAGCCCATCCATAAAAACATAATCCAATTAAAATCAAAAAAATCAAACTACAAAGAATAATTCTTTTTTTAGTAAATTTTTTATATTTTTTCCAAACAAAATAAAAAGGAGAAGGAATAAGTATAAAAATACTAGTTGGTATAAAACCAATAATAAATAATGTAAAAAATAAAATTTCTATTTGTTCATAAATATCAAAAACTATATTTCCCATTTTTTCTTTATCAAAATTATATATCCACTCAATAGAAACACTAATTATAAAACAGAGAATTAAAATATGAATTATGGAAAATATAAAACAGAAAATTTGTTTTTCTAAAGTCAATTCTTTATATTTTTTCCAAACTATAAAAAATGGAAGAAAAAAAATAAAAAGAAAAATTAAAGAAAAAAGAATAAATATTTGATCTATTTTTTGTCCGCCCATTCCTCTCAAATCAGAAAGGAAATAAAGCAAAAACCAACACCAAAATCCAATAAAAATCCAAACTAAAAAATTAATTATTTTATTTTCAATAATTATTTGAATAATTTTTTTTAGTTTTTCTAAAAACATAAATATTATTTTAAATTTTTTTAATTTTTACTTTTTTCATTTTGCCTATTTAATTTTTACATTTTTAAACGCTCGCTCCAGTCGAAATGACAGTATGATGAGTTAAATATTTTTTGCCAAAGTTTAATCATTACTTTGCTATTTTTTTCTTGGCGCGGGCGCCAGGGCTTGAACCCGGAACCTCTGGTTTTGGAGACCAGTGCTCTACCAATTGAGCTACACCCGCAGCAAAAAATCAAAAAACAATTAACAGGCAATAATTAAATGGAATTTCTAATTTAGACTTTAACGCTTAAAATTAGCACGGGTTCAACCCGTGTATTTTTTTAAACTTTTTGATGTAATAAAATTTCTAATTCAATGATTTAATCAAAATTTCTTTTAAATTTTTACTCAAATTTTTAACAAATTCTTTATCTTGAATTAAACTTTCTAAATCTAATTTAACGCTTTTCCCATCTAATTTTGTAATAATTTTTAATAATTTCGTTTTTAATTCTGTTTCTGTTTTTATTCCTTTAACGCATTTTAAGTTTGGCTTTATTTCTTTTTGCAAATACCACATTAAGTCATAATAATCTCTTCCTTTGGCTTTTATTAAAATTTTTCCGGATTTATCTGTTTTTTCCCATTTTCTATACAAAATAGCTCCTAATTTGGTTGCCATTAGAGTTGGCAAATCAAATGTTCTGATTAAAATTGATTTATTAAATTTAAATAAAGGAATAATTTCTGTTTTATAATTTTTGCAAAAATCAAAATTCTTAAAAACTTCCACTTTTAAAAAAAGTAAATCCGATTCTCCTTTTTCAACCAATTCTAAATTTTTTAAAATAGGAAATTTTAAAAGAACTCTAAATTTTTGTATTTTAGCTTTAATTTTTAAATTTAACTCTTTTTCAAAAAAATTTTTTAAATCAATTTTTAAACTTTCAAAGTCTATTTCTTTTTTTAAATCAACAAAATCTAAATCCTCAGAAAGCCGTTGTAAACCAAAACAATGTCTTAAACAAGAACCGCCATAAAAAACAAGATTTTGATATTTTTCTTTTGAAAAAATAAATGAAAGAGCGAGAATTTGCAGATATTCTTTAACTAAGTTTCTTTTAAAAGACTTGTTGGCTTCGTAATGTTCTCCAAGATAATTTTTAATAAATTCTAAATGCATATTTTAATTAAACAACCAATTAAAAATGTTTTTTAATTTTTTTGTTCCTTCTAATTTAATGTATTTTTCTATTTCTTTTTTATCCTTATTGTTAAAAACTTCAATATTGATTCTTAATTCTTCTATTGCTTTTTTATCTAAAATTGAGTTTTTTCTTAAATATAGAAAATCAAATAAAGCTTTGGCCTTAGTGGCTTCGCAAATTGTGAAATTTCCTTTCTTTTTTATTTCAAATCCGCAGAATAGTTGAGCTTTGATTTTATGATAAAAAAAATTGCCAAATTTATTTGAAAAATGAGCAGTTTTCTTTCTTGAAATAGAAGTAAAATTAAAAGGAGCTTCGGTTAAAGCGTTAAATTTATTTAAAACATATTCCAAGCTTAAATAAGAAGGGGAATAAAGAAAGTTAGCTAAAAATTCTAAATAAGAAGAAAATTCTCCTCTTTTTTCAATTTTGTCAATAAAATTCCTGCTTACATAAAGTCCCTTTTTTAATCTAAAAACTTCCTCTCTTTTTTTAAAACGAGAAAGAAGAATTTTCAAATAAGATTCTTTTTTAATTAATCCTTTTAAATTTTCAATATTGAAATAAGGAAACCCCTTAATCAGAGAAAGAATTTCCTCGGTTTTTGATTCTTTTGTATTGTTTCTCATAATATACAATTATTGTATAGTATCAGAAACGTCTTGTCAAGGGAAAATTTAGGCGGGGCAAGACTCATTGATTTCGCGATTGTTTTTTAGTGCAGTAGGCGCGAGTTCAACCCGTGTATTTTTTTAAATTTTTCAATATCAAAAATCAGAGCTCCGATTTACATTAATTCACGAGAATGCGCATAATCATCAAAAAGTTTTTGCGTTTGTATTTGGTTAAGATTTTCAATAATCGCTCTTATTACAAGAGCGCGACTAGCGGATTTATTTAATTGATGCGCGGATATAATTATTTTTCCTGTTCCTTTCAATTCTTGTTGATTAGCAGTTAATAATGACGCGGCATATTCCTGACTAACAGCTCCTATTAATGTCCTGCTAATGCTAATAACAAGTTTTCCTTCTTTTGTGGCATTTATCGCATCATATTTTTTCGCATTATCTACGTTTCCTAGGCTATGCGCTCCGACTATTATTGCTTTATTTTTTGAATTATAATATTCCCCCATAAAGGAAGGAATCGAGTTTGCGCTTCCCAAATCATCTGTATAAACGCTTTCTGCCGCATCATACAAAACCTCCGGAGTAAGTTTATAAACAACGTGTTCGCTTGAAGGACGTTGTCGAGACTCCCAATTTGCTTGCCTGCCAATTTCTAAAATATTTTTGATGCTTTGTTGTTTTTTGTGAGGTGAATAAAAAGTGGATTGCTCTTCTATAAGTCTTATTTCTTGGGGATCAATTTTAATAAAATCTGAAGCTTTATAAAGATTATTTTGAAACACCCAATATGCGCCGGCCTTTAAATCAATGCGCGCTAATTTTCCTAAATTAATAAAATTTTCTGGCGCGTCTGAATTTTTCTCATGCCAACAACGATTTGCTCCTGCAAGAAGAAGCGGTGGAAGTTTTGTGTCAAATATTAGCGCGTCAAAAAGTTGTAAAAGAGCTACATCTGCTGTGTCTGTGCCTTGTCCACCTAAAATTGGTTTATTTGGTTCTTTAATTATTTGTTCAATAAGAACAGCAATCATCGGAGCAATAATATAATTTGTTAAATGAGAACTATCTCCGCTAAATAAAGGAATAAAAGGACCTTTTATAAAATCATTAATTTTTTCTCCTTTTTCGTTTTTTGCCCAGGACGATAAATGTTCTCCAACTTCATATTCTGTTTTTGTTTCGCAAAATTTTTTGTATAGTTCAGTAACTAATTTTCTTTCAACAGCAGCTCTTTTTTGTGGATTTTCATTAAAATAATCAAATTCATTTTGAATTTTAAATAATTCGTTATCATCAAGATTACCAGAGCCAATTTTTTGTCCTTCGCGAAAAATCATATCCCATGTTCCGCCAAGTTTAAAAAAAATAACTTTTGTTCTTTTTTCTTGTTCTTTTAATTTTGGTGAATAATATTGAGTTTTATGTTCATGTGTGTTCATAATAATTTTGTTATAATAAATTTTTAATTCATAAACTTTATTATACAAGATGAATACATGGGTAACGCTTTTGAAAATTTTAGTGGTGTTTTATAATTTAAAGACTCACGATGTCTTCTAAAAATATATTCATCGGCATTCATCTTTTCTTAAAGCGCATTTGCCATATTTTACAATTATTTTTCTAACAATCTTTTTTGTTCTTCGGATATATATTTTTATATCATCATTAACATTAAATAATAAGGAACATAATAAAGAGTTTGTCCATTGATTTCTTTCTTGTTTAATTCGCTTCTTGTAACAATAACTCCATATTTTGTCTTTTTCTTTTTCATAAAATCAATGATCGGCATTATATCTTTTGGATTGATATTATTTGAGAATTTAACTTCAATCGGTAATTGTTTTTCATTCTGATTAACCAAAAAGTCAATTTCCTTTTCACCCTGACGCCAAAAACTCAAAGATTCGCTCATCTGACTGCCTCTGTATTTTTGAGTCAAAATATTATAAATAACATTTTCAATTATCTTGCCAAAAGCCTGTGGCACTTCATCAATATGACTTTCCTTATAACGATTCAAAGCGCAAGTAAAATTAATACATAGCGTATAAACTTTCTTTAAAATACGGCCGCGCTTTATCGGACTTTTGTGATATTTGTAAAGTATTTCAAAAATATAACTATCCTTTAGATATTCCAGATATTTATCCAAAGTCAAGCGAGATACAGCGACCTCCCTGCTAATATTTACTTGTTCAAATATTGAACTAACATTATTTAAAATATGTTTAGCTATTAATTTAAATTCGTCTGTTTTTTCTATATTAAAAATTCTAATGCAGTCATCGATTACTTTGCCGATCACAGACTCAACTATATATTCTTGCTTGCTTTCTAGCGTTGGCAACTGTCTTGTTTCTGGAAATTGACCAGTTGTTATATACTCCCTGCTTAATTCAGTTATTTTAGAGCCATAATAAGCATTATAGGAGCTTAACTCGCCATAAACCTCGGGTAATTTTGCTAAATCAAACGGCTCGAACATCTTGACATCGTCATTATGAATTCTGACAAATTCTCTAAACGACAATGGCGGTAAATAATAATCAAATATTCTGCCGGCCAAACTTTCACGATACTTTCCTTTTAGTAAAATACTTTGCGATCCAGTAACAATAAATTTAATTTTCTTGCCGGATAAATCGTAGTAGCGTTTTAAAATTGATTGCCAATCTTCAATATATTGAATTTCGTCTAATAACACATAAACTCTTTCATCCAAAGATAAACTCGGCTTATTGATTACTTCTTTGAAGTAAACCGATAAAACCTCATTTAAAAACTCTGGTTTCTGTATTTGGCTGGAATAGTCAAAAAGAAAATAAAAAATATTAGTTGACTTAACTTTTTGATCAAGCAACTTTCCGATTATCTGTTTTAATATAGTGCTTTTACCAACCCGTCTTAGTCCAACCATATTCAACATCAATGGATGCTCTAAATTATTTTCAATTACCGCAAATAGATCGCGTTTAGGAAATCCGGCTTCTTCTGCTTTATATTGGTCATTAATCCACCATTCATTTTTTAAACTCAATTCTTGTCTTGTTATCATATGATATGTAACCATAAGTAATCATAAATCTTTAATTTAAGTATACTCTCCATACATTATCCAGTCAAATCCTTGTGTCTTAAATTTGTATGTTAACTTTTTAATAAACAATTTTTTTTAAATTATCTATCTGTAATTTGAATGTTACTCAATTTTTAATTCATAAACTTTATTATCAGAAAGAATGTAAACTGTGTTTTTCCCTTCATTAACAACAAAATCTTTTAGTTGAATAAATTTTCCAGAGGTGTATTGTGTTAAAATATTGCCTTGTTTATCAAAAATTATTAATCTTTTAGTTGAAGGATCTAAAATGTAAATATATTTAGAATTAAAACTTGTCCAAATTTTAGTCGGATTTTTTAGAGCCAGTTCAAGATTTTTTAAAACAAATTCTTGTTTTTTGCCTTGGAGAAATTTTAAAACTTCCCCATTAGACTTTAAAACATAAATAAAACCGTCAATCGCCATTGAAACTCCCTCATTTAAATTAATTTCATCTTTAATCCAATTATTTTTTTCTCCAAAACCGGTTTGAATTGGATAATATTTATAAATTTGATTATTTTGCGAATCTAATAAATAAATTTTTTGAGAATAAACAATAAAATCATTAACGTCTTTAGTCTCAACTGGCAATTTAAGTTTTATGGATTCTAAATTTTTATTTATAACGTTCAATTTTACAAATCCATTGGCGTTGTTATAAAATAAAATAGAATTTTTATCATATTGTTTTGCGTTCTCAAATAATCCATTATCTTGCTGTCCATTAAAAACAGAGAAAATCTTTTTGTCTGTAAAATCAAATTTAAAAATTGAATTATTTTGATTATAAAAATAAAGTTGCTGATCTAAAAAAACTAAATTAAAATTTTCATTTTGAGAATTTAAAAGATTTAAGTCTGCCAGCATTAAAGGATTTTCAATGACAGTAATTTTTCTTAATTTGTTAAGTTGAATTTCTGTTTCTTCTTGAATTTTTTGAAGTTTTGCTAAATTTTCAGGCGAATCTTTTGATAATTTTTCAGATAATTTTAAAATTTCTTCCAAAGTTTTTCCCGCCCTTTTTTCATCTTTATAAATTAAAGCCGACCCAACGGCGTTTTGTTTATTTTCTATTTGTTTAATCAATTGATTGTCTTTTTGAATTTTATTATCATAAGTTTGTTTTCTAGCGAGCCAAACAGCGCTGCAAATAAAAAGCAAGGCTAAAATTAAAGAAGCAATGAATAATATTTTGCTTAAAAAAGAAAATGATTTAAATTTATTAATCCATTTCAATAAAAATGGACAACGAAAAATAAATACTGACAAACAATTCTTTTTTTCTTTTAAAATTAATGGGGCATTAGAAATTTTTTCTTTTATTTTTTTAGGAAATTTTATTTTCCAATTGGCAAAAAAATTTGACCAATTTTTTTGAAGCGCGCGTATAAATGAAGGTCTGAGAATTTTATCTGTTTTTTCTCTTTGATTGGCTAAATCCAATAAAGTATTATTGGGCGAAATTGGTTTTGTAAATTTATTTTCAATTCTTTTGTTAAATAAAGTATTTTTAATTATTGCTCCGGCTAAAATATTTTTTGATTTGGAGTTGCTTAAAAGATTTTGAAATTTTAAAATAGCGGAATTAACTTCCAAATCATTTATAATTCTTTTAATTTTTTCTGAAGCGATAAAATCAAAAATTCCAGAAGAAGTAAAAAAAATACTGTCATTGACGCTAATAGATCCGTTGGTAATGGAAGAAAATAATTTCAAAGGATTAACAGGAATATTTTTTGCTCTGACTTTTTCAATAATGTCAATAATTTTATCTTCGTGAATTAAAAAAGCCGAAAAAAGCGATCCGATTTGAGCAAAATAAATAAATTCATCTTTTACTATCGCCACAAGTATATTTATTTTTTTAAACCAATTGTTTTGGCTAATTCTTATAATTTTAGCAAATTCTTGATTGGCTTTTTGAAGGATTATTTCAAAAATTTCTTCAATATTTAAGTTGTCTTTATTCGCTTCTGAACGATAATAATTAGTTTGCATTTCTTTAATTATACGTTCAATAATTTCTTTTTGAGGATTTTTTGGAGAAAAATCAGAAAGAGCGGCTAAAACTATTAATTGCCCCATTTTTTTTTCTCGTTCATTTGAAGGTTCAACAATATAAATATTCCCCCATATTTCGGTTAACACAGGATCATTGACTAAAAAACTTGCGATTTGAATATTATTTTTAGAGTATTTTTTTGAATTAAACATAAACACAAATGTAAAATGCAAAAATCTCTGCCTACGGCACCATACCTTCGGCAGGCAGGGATCTGCCGTAGGCAGAAAAATGGGAAATGACAAATCAAAATGTAAAAATTTTTATTTTCTTGTTTTTTTATAAAAAGAGTATACTATAATTAATGCGAAATGCAAAAATAATAATAACTCAAATGTCTCTCCCTGCGGGAGATCTGCCGAAGGCAGAAAAGCTCAAAATTCTCTGCCTACGGCAGATCCATTGTAGGAGGAAAAACTACAACTAAAACTTAGGATTAAAATCCTAACTTAAATCCCAAATCTTAATGACCAATGACCAATCAAATCCCAATGATATAAATCCCAAAAAATATAATTAGGGCTTGGGGTTTATGATTTCATTGGGCATTGGGATTTGGGCATTGGGGTTTAAAAAGAAATTTAATGTCTCCCTTCGGGAGATCCCTGCCTGCCGAAGGCATGGTGCCGAAGGCAGAGAAATTTAAATTCTTATTTTGCGTTTTGATTTTTATTATTATTTTTACATTTTTCCTACAAGCTAAGGCTACCAGCTACAAGCTGATTAAAATTTTTCGCTTCGCTCGAAATGACGGAATGTTAGAATGTTATTATGTTAAAATGTTAAAATGCTTTATATTTTTATGCTTGAACAATTATTTGGTTCAAAAACCAGGGTTAAGTTATTAAAATTATTTTTTGAGCAATCTGATGCTTATTATGTAAGAGAATTGGTTCGAAAAACCAATAGTCATATTAATTCAATAAGAAGAGAATTAAAAAATTTATTAAAAATAGGGATAATAAAAGAAAAAGATTGTAACAGAAAAAAATATTATAAAATAAATGAAAATTTTATTCTTTATCCGGAATTAAAAATTTTAATAACAAAATCGAGAATTCTTTTAAAGGATAAATTAAAAGAAAAATTAGAACGTTTGGGACAAATTCGTCTTTTAATTTTAACCGGTTTTTTTGTTGATCTGCCAAGCCAAACCGATATTTTGATTGTCGGGAAAATAAATAGAAAAAAATTAAAACTCATTATTGAAGCTTTGGAAAAAGAAACGGAGAAAAAAATTAATTATACAATAATGAGTTCGCAAGAATTTCGTTATCGTTCTGATCTTACAGATCATTTTTTGTATAATATTTTGGAAAATAAAAAAATTGTGCTCATTAATAAAACTAATATTTTAAAAAATATTTAAAAGAAAGAGAATGTATTTTTTTAAAATTGACATTTTAAAAAAAATTAATAAAATAGAAATATATGAATAAAGGCAAAACTCTCAAAGATATTATTGAAGCCGCTGGATTTTCAATAAAAAAATTTAATGAATTATAAAATTATTCCGCTAAACCCCGCATACTGCGAAGTGAAGCGGAATCCCGCTTGCTTATTATATAAGGAAGAAAGCGGGAGAAATTGCAAATTTGTAAAACAAATTTTGCCTATTTTTTTATGTCTATCGCGATTATTAAAACAGGAGGGAAACAATATAAAATCAAAAAAGACGATATTTTAAAGATTGAAAAAATTCAAGGAGAAAAGGGGAATGAGATTGAATTTGATAAAGTTCTTTTATTTGCCGATGAAAAAAATGGGGATGTGAAAATTGGACAACCTTATTTAGAAAAAGCAAAAGTAAAAGCTGAGATTTTAGAACAGGGCAAAAGTAAAAAAATTGTTGTTCTTAAATATAAAGCTAAAACTCGATATAGAAAAAAACAAGGTCACAGACAAATGCAAACGAAAATTAAAATAAAAGAAATAATTTCGTAATTAGAAATTTAATCATTAAAATATGCTTAAAATAGAATTAGAATTAAATGCGAAAAAAAGTTCTTGTGAGGATTATTTTAATCTTCGGCAAGAAGAAGACAAAATAGATCAATTAACAGAACAGTGTGCTTCGCATAAAAAAACTTATAAAGAAATTTTTTCACAAATAGAAAATTCTCAAAAAAGACTTGGAGAATTAAAGTGTGAATTAGAATTAAGAAAAAACACAGAACGTTGTTCAGAAATAATAACAGCGCTTGCACACATATCAACAGCACAAAAAAGCTGGGATAGTTTATATAGGAAAATAGTAGAGGGTCCTTTCCCTTCTTTAGAATAGAAATATTAATTTAAAAAAATACCTTTCCTATTTAAAAGTTTGAAAGGTGTTTTTTTTATCTAATATATTTTAAAGGATTTACTTTTCGTCCATTAATTCGAATTTCAAAATGAACATGCGGTCCGGTTGAACGGCCAGTAGAACCAAGCAAACCAATAACTTGTCCTTTTTTAACCACTTGTCCTTTTTTAACAAAAATTTCACTCATATGACCATAAAGAGTGGCTACATTGTTTTGATGATTTATTATCACATAACGCCCGTATCCGCGATTTGAATAAATTACCTGCCCTATTGACCCATTAACAGAAGCATAGATTGGCGAAGAATGATTTTTCCCAGATATGTCTATTCCTGAATGACCCCAATGATAATATTGAGTTATTCTGTGTCCGCTAGTCGGCCAAATAAACTCTCCTTTCCCTTGACTTGAAATAAATTTATTTAATAAAGATTGCGTTTGGACCAATTGTTTTTTGGGGAAAATGGAAGAAAAATATTTTTCTCCTCCTGGAATAATTATTTTTTGATTTATTTTGATGTTGCTATTATCGGCTAATTCATTAACTCTTAAAATTTCTTTTAGATCAATCTTATATTTTTTAGCGATTTTTGCTAAAGTCTCTCCTTTTTTTACTTGATGAATAACGCCAGTTACAGGCAAAATAGTCAATTCATCTCCTGGCCTGATTATACTGTAATCTTTCAAATTATTTTCCCACAAAATTGTATTAACGCTTACGTTAAATTTTTTTGCAATGCCAGATATCACGTCTCCGGCTTTAACAATATATTTAATTGGCGTTGTTCTAATTTGAGGCGTTTCAACTGTAATACTAATATTGGGCTTTACCAAAACAGTTCCCCGCTGAATTATAATTTTTTCTTCTTTTTGTTCTTGATTCTTAGATTCTGTTTCTGAAATTGATTGAATATTGGATTTTAAAAATTGATTAGAGGAATCAATAGGGGTTGAAAGAATATTCATTTCTAAAAAAAATTCTTCTTGCTCACTGTTTATAAATTGATAAAAAATAGTTTCTTGTCTTGTTGTGTCTATATTAATTTCTCTTGCCTTTAAATTATCAAAAGCAATTAAAACAATAATAATAACAAAGGTAATGTAGAAAATTAAATAGCGCTTCAATAAAAAAAAACTTTTCTGATTCAAAGAAAAGTTTTTTTGAATTTGTTTTTTTACAAAAAGATAAATTTTATAAATATGTAAAAATGTGATTTTAATCAAATTATGAATATTTAAAAAAATAAAAAGTATTATTTTTTTAAAAAGTTTGATTAAAAAAATTATTATTTTTTTAAAGATATGAGAAAAAGCAAATAAATTAAGAATAAAAAAAATGATTATTTTTTTTATTCTATCTTTTGTTTTTTTAGGAATAAAAAATAAAGGGGGTTCCCCTTCTTCATTTGTATTTTGAGTTTGATTTGATCGCATAAACACTTAATTAAGTTTAAGTGTTTTATAAAAAATGTCAACAAAATAGGCAAATTTTCTGCCTTCGGCAGGCAGGGATCTCCCGTAGGGAGACAATGATTTAATTTCTAAACATTTAATAAATATTCACTTTCCGATACAATAAATTATACTTCAGAAATTACATCAAACCCTTTTAAGCTTCCAGTAATAGCAAAACCATAAACTTTTTTGGCAATTTTTTGTTTTTTAATTTTATGCGCTAATTCATTTATTGTGGCGCCAGAACCAATCGCATCGTCTATTAATAAAATTTTATTCCAAAATCGATTTTCATTAACCACAAAAGTTTTTTGAGCATTCTTTACTCTGTCTTCTAATTTACTTAATGTTTTTTGGGGGACAATAACATCTGTTTTTGTTTTTAAAATTGAAATTATTGGCAATGGAAAATTTAATTCTTTTTCCAATACTTTCATAAATTGAATTTCTCTTTTTAAAGACGGAGACACAAATCCAACTGCATTAATTTTTTCTTTTTTTATCAAGCTTTCTATTTTTGGCTTAATATTTAAAATTATTTCTTTCATCATCTTACGATTTTGCCCTTGTTTTGCATAAAGTAACATTTGGCCAAGTTTTGTTTTACCAAAAATTTCAATAGCATAAAAATCAACAAAATAAACTTTATCTACATAAATATTTTGAAAAGTCGCTTTAATTTTTTTAGTTCCATCAATTAATTTTTTATTTTTAAATTTGTCGTATTTTGTAATAATACTAACATACTCTTTCGCCTTTTTTTTAATATCAAAATTTCTATCTTTACACCATAAAATAAACCCCGCAACTTCTTTAAGGATAGTTCCGTCGACATTGACAAAATAAAAATTTTTTTGAATTATTTTTTTATCTTTATTTTTGATTAAATCAATAAGGTCTTTTTGAAAAGCAGGCGTATTTTTTTGGACAGAATAAAAAACTTTTGGGGGAGCGCCTATTTTAAAAATAAGCCCTTTTTCTTGAAGTTTGTTTAAATGTCTATGAATTATGGCTCGCCCAAGATTAAACTTATCCGCTAATCTTGAAGGGTTAACATTTGAATTTATTTTTATATATTCAAAAATTTTATTTATTGTTTTATTTTTGTTCATAGTATACAGTATACTGTATACTGTATACTATTGCAAGTAATCGTTCAACTGTATCTTTTTTAAATTTCAAATTTATTTTTCCACATGTCGTAGCCATATGATAATGCCATAGTTGCCCAAATAGAAATGTTCCACTTGTTAATTTTATATTTTGATTCCTGATTAGTTAAATTTTAACAACTTTAAAAATGGCTAAATAACTTTTGCCAGGAGTTTGATTAATAATTATTATAAGTTTTGTCTGATCTTCGTTCTATGGCTAAGATAAAGCATTGTCCATTGGTTTGTTTCTTAAAAATAATTCGCAACTTACCCTTTCTGATTCGAAAAATATTATTGCAATTCTTTAATTTTTTTAAATCAAACCCGGATAAAGAATTAATTTTTATTTTTAAAAGGATACTTTTTATTAATTTTTTTTCTCGCAAAGATAAATTTTGAAGTGCCTTATCAATTTTATCCATAAAATTACAAAGCAGCCAAGAGCGCATTTATATCAACGCCGCCTTTTTTTATTTGGGTAAAATTAATAACTTCTTCCCAATCATCATTTTCGTTTATTGGAGTTAATTTGAATAATGGCTTGCTTTGTTTAAGAACAACAAAAGACTGGCCAGCCTTAACAGCAGTGGCATATTTATTCATATTAAGTCGTAAATCTTTTAAAGCGATTAGTTTTTCCATATGTTTTAAATTAAAAATAAGATTAACTATAGTTAAACAAAAAATAACCTTAATGTCAATAAGTTGCGCTGGTTTGTCGTGGCAACATGATAATGTCCTAGTTGAGCAAAATAGAAATGTCCTACCTGTTAACTTTTGTGCATAATATTTAGATTGAAACCACGGAAGTCTCTTTTCCTTAGAAGACTGTATAAATCTTTAAAATGCAAAATCCCCATTAGAATTTTAAAAGTGTCGCCGATATATGCGTCTTATACAAATATTATTATTGATTTAACCATTGATTAAATTTTTCAATTTGAATAATTTTTTTAGGATTAATTAAAAATGGCTCAACGTCTTTTGCTAATGTTTTTAATTCAGTTAAAGAAAATGTGGTAGATAATTTTGCTTTTAATGATTTTAAATTGTCAATTTTTGTATATTTTTTTAGAAGATCCCAGTTTGGCTGGGTTAAAGAAAAAAGATAAACAATGTCATAGATATCGCGGCCTTTAGCTCGTTTACGATTAAGTAAAGCAAAAATTTTTTGCGCTAAAAGTATATCTGGCGAATAAACTCTGATTTCAGTAAACACATCAACCTTATTAACAACCCTAATTATTGGCTTAATATTTTTATTCATTTTATAACTGTCAATTTGAATCAAAATTTTTTCTTCAGCAAGAGGAGATAAATTATTGGCAAATAATATTTTAGGGAATTTTAAATAACAACGATAAACGCCCTTAAAAACATTTCTAATTTCAGTATTTATTCCTTCTTTTTTAAATTCAGTTTTTATTATACTCATTAATTTAGTAAAATCTTTTTTGTTCAAACCTTGATTATCTAAATCCAAATCTTCGGAAAAACGATCGCTGCCGTAGATTATACGGAGTGAAGTTCCGCCCATAAAAATTATTTTATTACTAAATGGCGAAGAAAAAATAATTTCTAAAATTTTATATTGTAAATATTCTTTTAATATTGCGCGAGGTAGTTGATTTTCTTGTTCATTATAATGTTTTTTAATTTCTTCAAATGATATCATATTATTGTATTGTATAAAGATAAGCAATTAAATTTTTCAATCTGTTTTTTATATTATGAGATTTAACTAATTTAGTAAATTTTTCAATTTTCTTAATATTAAAATTTTTACTAATATTAAGCCGCATTTCTTCTAAATCATTTTGATTTTTAAGGTCGGCGCGAAAATAAATTAAATCAAAAAGCGCTTTTTCCGGCAATGCTAAACGAAATATACTATCTGCTTCTTTGATCAAAGTAAAACCCGTAAACAATAGCCCGTTAATTTTATAATAATAAAAATTTCCTAAATTATTATTTATTTTTTCACTGCGATTTTTAGATACCGAAGTAATTATTCTGGCAACATCAGGAATAATTTGATAATAAGAAAGCGCGTATTCAAGAGAAATATATGAATAATTTAATTTATTGGCAATAAAATGCGGACTGATAGTTTTATTAGGCAAAACAAAAATTCCCCTTTTTAGCTTTAATAACCAGCCCTTTTTCCGCCAGTTAATTAGCTGACTATGGTTAACTTTTTGAAAAACATTTCTTATGTTTTGATAAGTAATTACAGGATAATCTTTAAATTGTTGACTAAAATCTAAATATTTCATACAAATCAATAGTGTATAAAAAAATATACATTATTAATTTTACTAAAATACAAAAATTATGTCAATAAGGGCACACGATGAGTACATTTTTTAAAAAGCACGGGTCGAACCCGTGCTTTTTAAAAAATTTTGGCTAATTTTTGCGTAAATAAACAATCGGAGGTTCGACCTCCGATTGTTAAAATGATTAAATATTTTTATTCTAATTTCTTTAAACTAAAAAACGCAATCGTTCAACTGTATCTTTTTTAAATTTCAAATTGATTTTTTTTATGATTTCTTCTTGTTTTAATTGTAGCTCTGATGCCAAAATAGAACTTAAAATTGCCACGGTTAAAATTTTATCTTTAAAACTTATTACTTTCATTTGATCATAAATTTGTTCGCCCCAAATATTTTGAATAATTTTATTAAATTCTTGACACACCATTGTTGCCTCAACTTGTTTTTCAATCTTTGCTTTTTTAAGCGATAACGGCAAAAATTTACTTAAAGGATGGAACATACACATTAGAACATAATAACATTGTAACAGAAAACAGAAAAATTTTTAATGTTATAAATTGTTAAAAATCATTCTTCTTATTCTTTCTCTGCGACAGGGAAAATAAAATAAAAATAATTTTTTTCTTCTAAGGGTGATTTTAAAATCAAGGGCTGTTTTTTATTAATAATTTCTATAATTATCTCATTACTTTTTAAACTTTGAACCCCTTGTAATAAATATTTATAATCAACAACGATCTCATTCTCTTCCCCTTTTATTTCTCCTTTTATTTTTGAAACACTTTCTCCTATAACTCCATTTGAAATAATAGTCATCTCTTGTTTTGCGCAAGAAAATGCTATATTAAGCTTTCTTTTTTCGTCTGTAAAAAAACTTTGTCTTTTAATGCCTTTAATTAATTCATCCGCATTCAATATGACCCTTGTTTTATATTCTTTAGGGATTATTTGAGGATAATCCGGATATTTTCCTTCAATAATTTTAGAGACTAGCTCTACATTTTGGAAAGAAAAATAAATTTGATTCGTATCAACGCAAATTTTAATTATTTCATTTGGCTCTTCTGGAAGAATTCTTAATAATTCTTGACATGTTTTGAGAGGAAGAATTATTTGTTTATTTATATCCGCTGAATTTTTTTGAAAAATAATTTTTTTTTCGGCAATTTGGAAACTATCAGTGCCAGCCATAGTCAACCAACCAGACTGGGAAATATTAAAATCCAATAAAGCTCCACTTATTTCTGGCCTTAATTCATTAAAAGTAATTGTAGAAATTATTTGTTCAAACGCTGTTTTAAAATCAATAATATTTAAAAAATACTCAGTTGCATTTTTTAATTCTGGAAGAATGGGGAATTCAGCGGAATCGATCCCATTAATTTGTGTTTTTTGATGACTGCATTCTAAAAATAATTTAGAATCTTTAACTTCTATTTCAATGGGTTTTTTGGGCAATAAATTGATATAGTTAACTAAAAGTTGACAAGGAACAATAAATTTCCCCTCTTGCTCTATTTTTCCGCGAATTTGACATTGTATCCCTATTTCTAAATTGGTGGCAATTAATTTTATATTATTATTTTGCGCCTGAATTAATACATTATTTAAAATAGGTAAATAAAAATTTTTTAAAGTAAGATGATTAACTAAAAATAATCCTTTATTTAAATTTTCCTGCAAGCAAATAAATTTCATATAAAATAAATGGTTATTATTAATTTTTTATTTAATAAATTAATAATAAGAATAATAAGGAAGTAAATTAAGGGGATAAATATCTTTTAGAAAGTAAAAATCAATATTTAGAATTTAAAAAAGTGTGGAAAGGCAGATAGGATAAACTTTAAAACTTGTTAATAAATTTTGTCAGTTGATATTTTTAAACAAATAGCGCATCAAAGCAAGGCAGTTTTAAAGAGATTATTAACTTTATTTTAAAAAGGTTCACGGTAATTTAAATAAAACATAAAAAACAAAAGCCGCTTATTTATTAGTATATTCTTTCTGTTAAGAAATACAATAAAATTATTTTTATTTTTTCCACATTATTTAAACAACTCAAATTAAAAGATATATAGTGTAAAGTGATCAATAATAGAGGGATTAATAACTCGTAAAATGGGGCAAATAAAGATTTCTATTTTTCCAACTTTAACCGGAATGCTTTTTGGTGGTTTAATTTGATTTTGTAATTTTTAAAATTTATTATAAAATAAGAAAGACTTCTTACCTCATTCAATCTGAAAGACGCAGGGTATTTATTTTTTTAAATTTTTTGCGCGCGTAGCTCAGCGGTTAGAGCACCACTCTTATAAAGTGGGGGTCGATGGTTCAAATCTATCCGCGCGCACCAAACAAATTTTATAAAATTATGATTTCTAAAACGCCAAATTTTACTGGAGCATTAGATAAAATTATCAATCAATTAAAGCCTCATCAAAAAACCTGTCAGCAATGTAGGCAAATTTTTGATATTTTCCAAGAAGATATTGAGTTTTATAAAACACTTCAAGTGTCTGAGCCAAAATTATGTCCAGAATGTCGCAAACAAAATCGTTTAGCTTTTGTTAATTACACCACTTTTCATAAAAGAAAGTGTAACGCGCCAGGTCATTTTGAAAAAATTATTTCTCAAATTCCAGAAAATACTTGTTTCCCTGTTTATGATAATGATTATTATTGGTCAGACAATTGGGATCCAATGGATTATGGACAAAAGTATGATTTTTCAAAATTATTTTTTGAACAGTTTAAAACATTATTGGAAAAAGTTCCACAACCAGCAACAACTCGTGATCCAAAAAATATTAATAGTGAATATTCTTCTTATGGCGTTGAATTAAAAGATTGTTATTATATTTTTGGAGGGCTAAAAGGAGAAAATATTTTTTATGGGAATTGGCCGCTTCAAGCAAAAGATTCAATAGATGTTTTAGTTATTGCTAATTCAGAACAATGCTATGAAACTGTTAATATAAAAAGTTGTTATAATTGTCAATTTAGTTATTTTTCTAATTATTGTTTAGATAGTATTTTTATTTATGACTGCCATAATTGTCAAAATTGTTTTGGTTGCGTTAATTTACGAAATAAAAAATATTATTTTTTTAACGAACCTTTAACAAAAGAAGAGTATGAAGAAAAAATCAAGAACATTGATTTAGGTGATAGAGAAGTGCTTTCTAAATATCAGAAAAAATTTTTTAAACTTCTTGAGATTTTACCAAAAAGAAATGTTTTTAATAAAAATATTTCAAATTCTATTGGAACATTATTAGAAAATTGTAAAAATTGTTTTCAATGTTTTTGGATTCAAAACAGCGAAAATATCCGTTTTTCTGCTATGGCTATAAATATAAAAGATTGTATGGATATACAGGGGATTAATGCTAATAGTTGTTATTATGGAGTTGTAGTTATGGGAAGTCGTGTTTATTTTAGCGTAAATACTCGCGATCAATCTTTGGAAGTTGAGTATTCAATGAATTGTCGAAACTGTTCGTATTGTTTTGGTTGTATTGGATTAAATAAAAAACAATTTTGTATTTTTAATAAACAATATTCAGAAAAAGATTATTGGAATTTAATTGATTGTATTAAAACAAAAATGTTAAAAGACGGTGAATATGGTGAATTTTTCCCTTTTAATTTTAGTCCTTTTTCTTACAACAGTTCGATGGCTCAAATTTCTTTTCCTTTAACAGAACAACAAGTCAAAGAAAAAGGATTGAATTGGGTAGAACCTATTTCATCTGAATTTCAAGAAAAAATTCTTAAAGCTCAAGAAGTTCCAAAAAATATTAAAGATATTTCAGATGAAATTTTAAATTGTATTATTCTTTGTGAAAAAACTCAAAAACCTTTTAAAATTACAAAAACAGAATTAGA
>CAYHOD010000006.1:0-15501 GCA_964358215.1 uncultured Gammaproteobacteria bacterium
AAAACGAGTTCCTAAACCAGCAACCGGAATAATTATTTTTCGTATTTTTTGCATAAAAATAATTAGCTTATAATTTGTTTTATTGTTTTATTGTTTTATTGTTTTGCCCCAATGTATTTTGCCATTTCAACTAATCTGCAAGCATAACCCCATTCATTGTCATACCAAGAAACAATTTTAATAAGATTGTCTTTGACCATTGTGAATGACAAATCAACAATGCTAGAATGAGAATTTCCTTTAAAATCCATTGAAACTAATGGTTCGTCTATTGTGTTTAAAATTCCTTTGAGCTCTTTGCTTGCTTTGGCTTTAAATAAATTATTTATTTTTTCCACGCTAATTTCTTTTTTCACAGTACAAACAAAATCAGCAATAGAAACTGTTGGAGTTGGAACGCGCATAGCCATGCCATCTAATTTGCCGCTTAATTCCGGAATGCATTTTGCAATAGTTGTGGCAGCTCCTGTGGTAGTTGGTATAATATTTTGGCAAGCTGCTCTGGCGTGATGCAAATCTTTATGCGGTAAATCTAAAATTCGTTGATCATTAGTGTAAGAATGAACAGTTGTCATAAAACCATAATTAATACCATAATTGTCATTTAAAATTTTAACAATCGGCGCTAAACAATTTGTAGTGCAAGAACCCATTGAGATTATTTTTTCGCCTTGATATTTATTTTCATTCACCCCCAAAACAAAAGTTGAAATTTCTAAGCTTTTTGAAAGAGCGCTAATAACTACTTTTTTTGCTCCGGCTTTTAAATGTTTTTCTGCGCCTTCTTTTTCTGTAAAAAATCCGGTGCATTCTAAAACAACATCAATACCTAATTTTTTCCATGGCAATTTTTCTGGATCTTTTTCAGCAAAAATAGAAATTTTTTTATTATCCACTATTAAATTTCCAACGCTTCCATTTTCTACTAATTCTTGATAATCAACATTTTTTTCGTAAATTCCGTAAAGCGAATCGTATTTTAAAAGATAGGCCAAAGTTTTTACATCTGTTAAATCATTAATCGCGACTATTTCCAATTCTGGATGTTCTAAAATAATTTTTAAACTTGGCCGACCAATCCGACCAAATCCATTGATGGCAATGCGTATTTTTTTCATAAAAATGAAAAAATTATTTTAACAATATTTTAATTTCCTTTTTTAAATTTGGAATATCTTTTTTAATAACTTGCCAAACTAAATCTCCATTAATTCCAAAATATTCATGAATCAAAACATTTCTGAAATCAGCAATATCGCGCCATGGAATATAAAGAGTAATATTTTTAAAATCATCGCTTAAATTTTTAACCGCTTCGCCAATAATTTCCAACCTTCTAATTATTGCGTCTTGTTTTTCTGTTGAATCTAAAAAATCATTTTTATTTAGATCGTTAATATAATTTTCTATAAATTCTATACTTTCCAAAATATGTTCTAAAAAAACTTTATTATCTTTTTTCATATATTTTAATTTCATCTTTATAGATATATTTTGCCAACTTAGGATTAATACCCTTATAAGTTAATAGATCAACTTTTTGTTCTAATAAATCTTCTAATTCATTTTTTAAATGAATAAAATCTAACAGGCTTTTGTTTTTTTGCAATTCAACTAAAATATCAACATCGCTTTCTTGTGTTTCTTCATTACGAGCAAAAGAACCAAAAATTGATGCTTTAATTACATCATTTTTTTTTAATATTGGCAATATTTTTCTTTTTATTTTTGTTATTTTCTGTGTCATACTTACCTCCTATAAAAATACAATTTTTCATTTTGGTTTTTTACAATTTATATCTTACAAATTCCGCTATTTGAATATTCTCTCCTAATTTAGAAATCATTTGATTGATTAATTCCTCAATTGTTATTTTTTCTTCTTTAAAAAATGGTTATTTTGTTAAACAAACCTCACTATAAAATTTTTGAGCGAGCATTCTGCTAATTTCCTCGCACTCATCCGAGGTCAATCTTTTATATTTTTTCATATGAATCTATTTTAACATTTTTAGTATTTTATGCCAATTTTGTTGCGTTAGATTCTTGAATCAAACTTCTACTATTTTAGTAAATTCTCCCAAAATGCTTTTTTAACATTACAAATATTTCCTATTTCTTCAAATATTTTTTTTAAATTAGAAGTACAATTTCTTCTCCAATCACATTCAACAGTATTCTGTAATATATTGCTTTCTTTTATATGCAGTGATGCTACTAAATCCACATTTTCATTATAATCAGGTATTTTATATTTTTGTGGAAGATTATAAAATTCATTATTTTTTATAAATTTTAAAAATTCTTGTAATTTCTTATCCGAGAGATTTATTTCTATCGTATTTGAATCTACATAACAAGTTAAACGAGAAGTGTAAGGTTTTAAAAGTATATTTAAAAAAATTTTACTGCCTCTTATAGATCTTGAAACTAATGTTAAACTCAAACGTTGAAGAGTTGTTTTTTTTAATACTTCTATCCCAACATCAGAATCTTTTATATTTGAAGAAAAAGAAGTAAGCTCGTCTTTTATATCAAATGTTATAGTACCTTTATGTACAGGATCACAACCAACGGAACTGCATAATTGTAATGGTTTCCCTGTTACTATTATTCTAAAATAAGTTAAAATCCCAGTTTTCTCGTTTAAACAAATTTCATATTTAGAAATTTTAATTGGTTGAGAATTTAAAAAATCACTCAACCCAAATATTTTTTTCTGACTATTTTTATCTAAATTAAAATTAAAACATTTAGATTTTTGCCCTATAAATTGTTTATCTGACAATATAGAAACTGAATTTATAGGCAATTGTTTTAATATTTCAAAATTAGTATCATATTGATAAATTTGAAGATTTTTTAAAGAAGTAAACCCTTTTTCTAAATTATCTGAACACGTATCTTCTTCCTCTTTATTATTAAATTTTAAACAACTGAAATATTTACCTTTTGCATCTTTATATCCAACAACTCCATTTGTTGCAGATGAAGTAATTTTTACATTATTATTTAAACTATTTATTAAAATTTTTGAATTTTCTACGTCTCCTTTCTTGTATTGTGTCCAATAATAATGTTTTATGTTTTTACTAGCTTTTATTTTTGTAGTTAGACTATAAACATACTTACCATTTAAATATTTTTCCCCTTTTTTTGCTAATATTTGAAATTCTTTTTTGCCATTTTTAGATTCTTTAAATTTTTTTATCTGTTGATTTTGAGCAAAAACTTCGCCTCCAGCAAATAATAATAAACTTATTGCCCAAATTGTTGTAATAATAAATATTTTTTTCATAGTAGATTTCTAAATTAATAAATAAATTTGGCAAATTTTCTAAACACTAAAATAAAATGGCTAAGATTAACAATGGTGATTATAGTAATTAAAAATTTAATTTTTTTCGAAAATTTAAATATCCAACTTTCTATCCCATTCAACTCTGATATTTTTTTCGTATTTCAGCGGATTAATTCTTGCATTTTTCCAAACACCTTTTAATTTTCTGATTTCAAGCCAATTTGTTGTTTTAAAGATTTTGGACTGGCGTTTAATTTGATAATTTAAAATACCTTCCAAAATTTTTTTTGGAATTTCTAATACGATTTTATCTTCATAAATTTTTGGCTGTACTAAAATTTGATTATTCATATTGTTAAAATAATTTTTAAAAACGCGCTTTTTCTAATAAAGTTTACTAAAAATATATTTAACAGGAGTTACGCAACTAAAGTCAAAAAATGGCTAAACTAAGCGAAAGTTGCTTTTTTACCCAATTTTGGCATTTAGGCTAATATTAGTTTAAAATTATATTTCAGTGCGTAAGTCCTAATAATATTACAACACAAATAAAATGTCAAAATGATGTACAAGATGAGTACATAGGCAAAGTGTCAATTATATTCCTATACTTAAACATTAGAACTTTTACAGTTTGTATCTTACAAATTCCGCGATTTGAATGTTCTCTCCTAATTTAGAAATCATTTGATTAATTAATTCCTCAATTGTTATTTTTTCTTCTTTAAAAAAAGATTGTTTTGTTAAACAAATTTCGCTACAAAACTTTTGTAATTTACCTTGTATAATTTTATCTATTATTGCGTCTGGCTTTCCCTCTTTTTGAAGTTGTTCTTTATAAATTTCCATTTCTTTTTCTTTGATCTCTTGAGGAACATCTTCTGGTTTCAAATATTGAGGATCGCTAGCCGCTATTTGTACAGCAATATCATGAACCAAAGTTTTAAATTCTTCATTGCGAGCGACAAAATCCGTTTCACAATTTACTTTAACTAAAACGCCAATTCTTGCGCCTGGATGAATGTAAGAGTCAATTAAGCCTTCTTTTGTCTCTCTTTCCGCTTTCTTAGCCGCTTTTATTATTCCAGCTTTTCTTAAAAATTCAATGGCTTTTTCAATATCTCCTTTACTCTCTTCTATAGCTTTTTTACAATCCATCATTCCAAGTCCAGTTCGCTCTCTAAGTTGTTTAATTAAATCTAACATAAAAAAATAAAAATAAATTTTAATGATTTGAACTGTCGGAGGTTCGACCTCCGATTGTATTATTTTACATCTTTATATAAATCTAACACTGCATCATCTACTTTATATCTTTGGCTTCCTGAATATTTTTTTAATTCTTGTAAAGTGCTGATATAATGTTTTGTTTTATTTTTAATAAAATAAGTTTGATTTGTATCTTCATTAATAAATAAAACATTACTGTTATTTTGTTCATCGGGATATAAATTTAATACTGCGTCGCTTACTCTGTAAATTTTACTTTTCTTTTTGTGTTCTTTAAATTCTTTTAAAGTACTGATATAATGTTTTGTTTTATTTTTAATAAAATAAGCGCGATTAGAAGTTTTACTAATTAATATAGCTCCGTCTCTGTAGGGTAATTTTACATTGGCTTTTTTAACTATATTTATTGATTTATCAAAACTGTTATTTTCTAATTCTATTTCTTTTCCAGAAGGATCTTCAACTTGTACAATAATTGTATTCTCGCCTAATTTAAATTTAGACGCAGGAATATTAAATTTATAAATCATTCCTTGTTCATTAATAGCGCTACCATTATAATTTTTTTCGTCCACAACGATATAATTATTTTCACTATCAATAACAGATGTTGTAACAGTGTATAATGGAACATTAGAAAGATTTAAATCTTTTATTGTCGCTTTGACAGAAATATCAGATCCTAAAGTTGCTTTGTTTGGAATTTCCATATTAATAACAGCTAAATCTAAAACATTGGTATTATTTTGTTGGTCATCAATAATTTTTTTGCATATTCCTCTTATCCCAATTATTCCAGAAGCAATGTATGGCTTTAGCCCAGCGCAACATTGTTTATTATTGCCAGAAACAACCGCTCCCAAACTTTCATTTTCTTTTGCGCATGATCCAGTTTCTGCTCCACTACTAAAATAGATTCTTTCTCTCCATTGAGATCTCCATTGAGGTCCATGTTGTCCATAAATGTTCCAACATTTACTACCTTCTGTAGAACAATAAAGCATTATTTCCGTAAAATAATTTCCTCCTGTTAGAGGAGTCCAATAATCAGCATACCAATAACCATTGGAATATTTTGCGTTATAATTTCCGGATGGAATATATTCTTGGAGATAATCGTTTGGATTAGAGGTATTATAAGTATAATATTGGACATTCCAACCATTATCGTAAGAAGCAGGATTTCCATCAATTTCAATACCCTTTATTTTTAGATTTATTTTTTCTTTGGGATTATACGTCTGTTTATTCCCATTGATATCAGTAATTTTTTGGTAAAAACAAATACTATTTTTACAACCATTGAGACACATAAATTCTTCATAACTTATTTCATTAGAATCTGCGGAAGAGCAAAAAAATTCTATAAGAGTACTATTATCTTTACAATAATCAGTATAACTTATTCCTTCCGCATTTTTCGTTGTTCCATTTATATAATAATCTTTTCCATTATCAGAATCTGTGCAAATTGTATTAGCGTTAGCGATATTTGAAAAACCCATTAATCCCATCAACAAACTCAAAACAAATAACATTATAATTTTTTTCATAAAAATAAATTATAAATAAAATTTCAAATTGACGTTTTTATTATAGTTATTTATTATCAACCACACTTTTCCCTTCTTTAATCGCTTCAACAACTAAATCAACAATCATTTTAATTGATCTAATGCCATCATCATTGGCTGGAATTGGATAAGCCACATTTTGAGGTTTGCTATTTGTATCTATTATTGAAATAATAGGAACTTTTTTCTTAACAGCTTCTTTTTCCGCTGTCTCTTCTTCATTAATTCCGACAATAAAAATCGCTTCTGGAAGTTTATTTAATTCTCTTAATCCTTCAAATAATTTTTTTAATTTTTCAATTTCTTTTTCAAATTTTAATTGTTCTTTTTTTGTGTATTTTTTAAATTCTCCTTTCTCTTTTTCTTCTTCCATTTTTTTCATTTTTTTTACATTTTTAACAATTGTTGATAAATTAGTAAAAGTTCCGCCCAACCATCTTTCTGTTATATACGGCATATTAACTTCTTGAGCTGATTTTTTAATAATATCTTTAGCTTGTTTTTTTGTTCCTAAAAAGAGAATGGTTCCATTTTTTTTTGAAACTTCTTTTATAAAATCCAGAGCTTCTTTTAATTTTTCAACGGTCTTTTCTAAATTAATAATATGTATTCCGTTGCGAATACCAAAAATATAAGGTTTTGTTTTGGGATATCTTTTAGAAGTTTGATGTCCAAAATGAACACCCGCTTCTAATAATTCCAATAAAGTTGGTAGTTTCATATAAAATACCTTGGATTACGAAATATAATCTTCTGTATTTATTCAGTAATTATTCTGTGAGATTTAAGGGATACCTTACATAGAATAACGTCGAATTAATGAATTTCGTAATTGAAAAAATAAAATAGATAAAAATTTAAGAAAAATTTTGCATTGTCATTTTACATTTTGATTTTTATTTTATTCCTACAAGCTAAAAAGCTACCAGCTACAAGCTGATTAAAGTCCTTCATATTCTCTCATTGTTAATTGAGATTCAATTTGTTTTATTGTTTCAAGAACTACGCTTACAACAATCAATAAACCAGCGCCGCCAATAATCATAGTTTTAATTCCAAAAATAGGACCGGTAACTAATGGTAAAATAGCGATAATTCCTAAAGAAGCGGCGCCTGCCAACATAATTCTTTGAGAAACATTATGTATATATTGAGACGTTGGCTTGCCCGGTCTGACTCCCAAAATAAATCCGCCTTGCTTTTGAAGATTCTCGGCTATTTTAACAGGATGAAAAACAACAGCTGTATAAAAATATGTAAAAGCGACAACTAAAACAAAATAAGCTATGGCATAAAAATAATGACTTGGCTGAAAAATATTATAAACAAATTCAGCTGAACTTTGAAGCCATGCGATTTTAAATTGCATTAAAAATTTCGCAACTAATGGTGGAAATAAAACAATAGAAATAGCAAAAATAATTGGAATCATTCCCGCTTGATTTACTCGCAACGGCAAATAAGTACTCATTCCTCCGTACATTTTATTTCCTCTTATTCTGCGAGCGTAGGAAATTGGAATATTTCTTTGTCCTTCTGTAACAATAACCACTCCGGCAACAGTAATAAATCCTAAAATAATAAAAACTAATAAATTAATCAATTGCGCTGAATCAAAACTAATGAAAGTTTGTTGTATGGCTGAGGGTAAACCAGAAACAATTCCGGCAAAAATTATTAAAGATATACCATTACCTATTTTTTTTTCCGAAATTAACTCTCCTAACCACATTAAAAATATGCAGCCAGTGGTCATAGTAACAATTGTTGAGCTTAATTGCCAAACATTTAAATTGGCAATAAGGTTTTGTCCTGAATGTGAAAGTAAAGCTATCATTCCATAAGATTGAATAGCAGCCATTGGAACGGCTAAAAGTCTGGTATATTGATTGATTTTGCGATATCCAGCTTCTCCCTCTTTTGCTAATTCTTCTAAACTAGGCACAATCATTGTTAAAAGTTGAATAATAATTGAAGCCGTAATATAAGGACCAACGCCTAAAGCGACTAAAGAAAAATTTTCCATTCCTCCGCCGGTTAAAAGATTTACAAAACCTAAAACTTCATTTTGTGTAAAAAATTTCTTTAAATTTTCTAAATCAACTCCTGGCAAAGGAATGTGAGCGGCTATTCTAAAAATTACTAACATGGCTAAAACAAAAAAAATACTTTTTCGCAAATCGCGAATTTTAAAAATTTGAATTAATTTTTGAAAAATTTTTGATAGCATAAAAACATTTTAACATAATAACATAATAACATTCTTCTCATTTTAAATGAAGCGAGAAATCTTAATTGGTAGATGTAGGGAAATTAAGATTAAAAATTATTTATAAAATTATCTCTCTTCGGGAGATCCCTGCCTGCCGAAGGCATGGTGCCGTAGGCAGAAAAATTCTAAAATGCAATTTGAATATTGATTAAAATCATTAACAACCTCTTTTATTTTTTTATGAATTAAATTTTTATCAACATTATTATATTCATGAACTAAAATATTTCTAAATCTTGCGTCTTCGGCTAATTTTTCCGCCAATTCCTGAGAATAAATTTTAAAATTAACTAATTCCTTAAAAGTATCGGCATATCCTCTGATTTTTTCTATTCCTTTGCCATTTTCAATAATTAAATGGTTGTTAATATCAATTGCTCTAATTACAATTCTTTCAAGTAATCTTTCAACTGCCGCAATTTTTATAAAATCTTTGGCTAAATCATCTAAACTATAATCATAAAATTCTTTTAAACAATCTAAATCTTCCGCTATCATTTTTAATTTTCTTTTTATAAAAATTTGATCAAACATATTTCCTTTTAAAATATTTATTAAGAAGCGCGTCTTCTAATTTAAAAATCGGCGCGCTGTCCCAATAATTTCTTATGGCATAAGTTTTTAATTCCCAATAATCAAACGAAGATCCATAAAGTAAAATACTATCTTTCATTACTTGATATAAAAATAAAGGATCAACATTTTCTAAAGTTTTTAAATCCAGTTCCCGCTCTTCTTTATTTCCAAAAATATTTTCTAAATCATTAAAGATGTTGTTAAAAATTTTCCAATCTATTGATTGTTTGCCCAAAATAGCAATATCTAAATCGCTTCCAATTCTTTGTTTGTTTTTTGCATAAGAGCCATGAATTAAAATTAACTTAAGATTATATTTATCTCCAATTTTTTGAATTGATTTTTGTAATGCTGCCGAAAACATAAAAAATAATTGTAAATTACAAAATTTATAAAATGTTATAATGTTACAATGTTATTATGTTAGAATGCTTAATATTTTTCCTCCGGCTTTTTCTATTTTCTCTTTTGCGGATTTTGAAACTGCGCATTTTTCAACAATTAACTTTTTTGTAAGCTCTCCATCGCCTAAAATTTTTACTTTATTTTTTATTTTATTAATTAAACCTTTTTTAAATAAAATTTCCGGCGTTATTTTATCATCATTTTTAAATTTTATGTCTAATTGTTTAATATTAACAATGTCTGCTTTAGGATGAATACTTTTGAATCCTCTTTTTTTAGGAATACTTTGGATCATTTTTTTTAATCCTTTTAATTGTAAACCTTTTTTACCGCCTGAACGAGCTTTTTGTCCTTTCATTCCTCGGCCACTATAAGATCCCCGTTTGCCTCCTCGGCCAACGCGTTTACCTTTTTTTCGCGATCCTTTCGCTGGTTTTAAAGTGTGTAAATTTAGCATAAAAAATAAATAAAATTGCAAATTATAAAAACGTAAAGCGAAAAATGTAAAATGACAATTAACTAAGAGTAATCCGTAATCCGTAACTCGTAACTATAATTTGCCAAAGGCAAATTATTAATTTAATTACTGATTACGAGTTACGAGTTACTTTTATTTATTTGTCATTTTAAATTTTGAGGTTTGAGATTTAAATTTTTATTTAAACTTACTTAACGCATTAATAGTCGCTTTGGCATTATTAATTTTATTATTAGAGCCAAAAATTTTACTAGTAATATTTTTTATTCCGGCTAATTCCAAAACTATTCGAACAGCGCTTCCTGCTTTAAGTCCAGTTCCTTTTTTGGCTGGTTTTAATAAAATTCTTGCCGCTCCAAATTTTTCTTGAATTTCATACGGAATACTTTCTTCTTTGGTAATTGACACTGTGATTATTTTTTTCTTTGCCACTGTTGCCGCTTTTTCTACTGCTATAGCTACATCAACTCCTTTAGCAAGTCCGATTCCACATCTTCCTTTTAAATCTCCAATAGCAACGCAAGCTCGAAAATTTAATTGTTTTCCGCCAGCAGTTACTCTTGTTACTCGAGCTAAATCAATAATTTTTTGTTCAAATTCTCTTTCTTGCTTTTCACCTCTTTTTATAAATTTTTTTTGCATAGAATGGACAGAAATTTTTTTAAAAAAATTCTGTAATTTTTCTGCCTATGGCAGATCTCCCGAAGGGAGATAAATTTTTAATTTTTATTAATCTTAATTGATATTACGAGTTAAATTTTTTAATTTTCTTAAGAAGCTAAAAAGCTAATTCCTAAAAAGCTAACTAAAAAGCTCTATTAAAACTTCAATCCTCCCTCTCTTGCTCCATCGGCAACTGCTTTAACTCGACCGTGATATTTGTATCCGCCTCTATCAAAAACTACTTGTTCTATTTTTTTTTCTAATGCCTTTTTAGCGATTAATTTTCCAACTTCATAGGCCTCTGCTATTTTTCCATTTAGCTTATCTTTTCCCTTTTTTTGTATTTTTGTAACTTTTTTGCTATTAGCAGCTGCTAATGTGCATTGTTTTTTATCATCAATTAATTGAACATAGATTTCTTTATTGCTTCGAAAAACAGAAAGTCTAGGTCTTTCAATTACGCCTTTTATTTTAGTACGAATGCGTTGATGTCGTCTGATTTTTTTTTCTTGTTTTATTTTTTGTTGATTTTTCATAAAAATAAAAATATTCTACAAATTATTTTCCCGCTGCCTTAGCTGCTTTTCCAGCTTTTCTTTTAATTACTTCATCTATATATTTTATTCCTTTGCCTTTATATGGCTCTGGTTTTTTAATTCTACGAATTTGCGCGGCTGTTTCTCCAACTAATTGTTTATCAAAACCAGAAATAATAATTATATTTTTTTCAATTTTTATATCAATATCTTTAGGAATATCAAAATTTACTTGATGTGAAAATCCAACATTTAAAACTAATTTATTTCCGGAAACTTCCGCTTTATATCCCAATCCATTAATTTCTAATTTTTTTTCAAATCCATTGGTTATACCTTCTATCATATTACTAATTAATCTTTGAAACAATCCCCATAAAGCTCGCTGTTTTTTATCATTTGTTTTTTGAACATTAACTAATAATTTATTATCTTTTTGTTCAATTTTAACATTAGGGTGAATCTTTTGAATTAATTCGCCCTTTGGTCCTTTAATAATAATATTTTGATTTTCCATTTTAATATTCACGCCTTCTGGAATATTAATTGGTTGTTTTCCTATTCTTGACATACAAATTAGCTTGTAGCTTATTAGGAAATTGACATACAAATCAATTAACAATAAATAGTAATCCGTAATCCGTAATTTTATAAGTTACGAGTTGCGGGTTACTTTTATTTATTTTTGCGTTTTTATTTTTTAATTTTAATTTGCTTCGTAAATTTTAATAGATTTCGCATATAATTTCTCCGCCTATTTTTTTTTCTCTTGCTTCTTTATTAGTCATTAATCCTTGCGAACTAGAAATAATAGCTATTCCAAAATTATTTAAAACCCAGGGCAATTTATCTTTAGTTGTATAAATGCGACATCCTGGCTTGCTAATTCTTTTTAATTTTTTAATTTTTGGACTACCATCTTCGTCGTATTTTAAAATAATTTTAAGTTGATCAAAATTAGTTTTAATTTTTTCTTTTTGTTTTTTATCTCTTTCATCTATTTCAGAAAGTAAATTAGTTTTTTCAACTTTTTTTATTAATTTTTCTTTTTCTAAAATTTTGGCAATATTAAATTTTATCTTAGAAAAAGGCATTAATATCTCTGTCTTTTTTACAGCTAAAGCATTGCGAATTCTAGTTAACATGTCTGCGATTGGATCGGTCATAAAAAAAGTAAAAATTAAAAAGTAAAAAGGAAAAAGGAAAAAGGAAAAAGGAAAAAATTTTTTTTACCAACTAGATTTTCTAATTCCGGGCATTTCTCCTTTGTTGGCTAATTCGCGAAAACAAATTCTACATAAATCAAATTTTCTCATGTATCCATGTTTTCTTCCACAACGCCAACAACGTCGAACTTTTCTAGTGGAATATTTTGGTTTAATTAATGATCTTGTTGATTTTATAATTTGAGCTTCTGTTGCCATAAAATAGCTTGTAGCTTGTAGCTTGTAAAAATTTTAATTTTAATAATGTAAAATAAAATTGTTGATTGTTATTTGCTGATTTAATTAATTTTTGTTAATTATTTTTTCAAATGGAAAACCTAAAAATTTTAAAAATTCCAATCCTTGCTCTTTGTTTTTTGCTGTTGTTGTTATAGCTATTGCTAATCCATGCAAACTTTCTATTTCATCTGGATTGATTTCTGGAAAAACAATATGTTCTCGAAAACCTATGTTTAAATTACCCTCTCTGTCTATTGATTTTTCTGATAAACCGCGAAAATCTCGGAGTCGAGGCAAAACAATATTAATTAATTTATCTACAAAATTATACATTCGCTTTTGTCTTAAAGTCACCATCATGCCGATTATCATACCTTGTCTAATTTTAAAATTCGAAATTGATTTTTTCGCTAAGGTTTTAACTGGTTTTTGTCCAGTAATTCTTATCAAGGTATTTTCTATTGTATTTGTTTTATCTTTCATGCCTTGATTAATGCCAATATTAATAACTACTTTTTTTATTTTTGGCGCGGCTAAAGCATTTTTATATTGAAATTTTTCTTCCATTTTAGGAATAACATTTTTAATATAATGTTCCTTTAAAGTCATAAAAATATAAATTATGGATTAAGATTATAAAATAGACAATTTTTCTGCCTACGACACCATGCCTTCGGCAGGCAGGGATCTCCCGAAGGGAGACAATTTCTAAACATTTAATAAATATTCACTTTCCGATACAATTAAATTATTTCTCCACACTTTTTACATACTCTTGCTTTTTTTTTATTTTCTAAAATTTTATAACCAACTCGCGTGGATTTGCCGCATTTTGGACAAATTAATATTATGTTAGAAATATTTATTGACGCGGAAAATTGAACCTTTTGTCCTTTTTCTTTTTCTTTTTTTGGACGAGTGTGTTTAATTCTAAGATTAAGTCCTTCTACAACCACTTTTTCTTTTTTTAATAAAATTTTAAGTATTTTTCCTGTTTTTCCAACATCTTCACCAGTTAACATTTTTACTTTGTCGCCTTTTTTTATTTTCATGATAAATCAGCTTGTAGCTTTTTAGCTTGTAGCTTATTAGGAAATTAAATTTGAAATCATTTTATTTAACATTTTCATTATTTCAATAAGCAATAAATCAACTTTATTAAAATTTAAATTTTTGCTAAATATCAATCTTTTTGATATTTCTATTTGAGTTTCTATCTCTGCTCCAGAACTATAAGCAATTATTAAAAACTGCCGAAAATCTTTTTTACTTCCCCTTCTTCTGCCTTCAGCAATATTTGATGGAATTGATATTGCGGAACGTTTCATTTGAGAAGTTAATCCATATATTTCTGTTTTAGGAAATTGTTCTGTTAATTTATAAATTTCTATAACTAAATCCATTGATTTTTGCCATACTATTAAATCTTTATAAGTTTGTATAATTTTATTTTCCAGATTTTCCTACAAGCTAAGAAGCTACTAGCTACAAGCTGATTTACAACACTTCCGGCGCAAGGGAAATTATTTTAGTAAATTCTTTTGTTCGCAACTCTCTTGGTATTGGACCAAAAATTCGCGTTCCTTTTGGATTCTTTGTTTTTGGATCTATAATTACAGCCGCATTTTCATTAAATCTAATATAAGTTCCGTCTTTTCTTCTTGTTTCTTTTTTTATTCGAACAATAACAGCTTTAACAATATCGCTTTTTTTAACAGCGGCGCGCGGTTGCGCTTCTTTAACAACGGCTGTGATAATGTCTCCAATGCGAGCATATCTTTTTTTATAACCGCCTAAAACTTTAATGCACATCATTTTTTTTGCTCCGCTATTATCCGCTGCTTTTAAAATTGAACGATGTTGAATCATAAAAAGGAAAAAATATTACAAACAAAAATTTAAAACAATAAATATTTTTTTTAATTATTTTTTAATTTTGCATTTTTACTTTTTAATTTTATTTTCTATTCGCCATTTTTTTTCTTTACTTAAAGGTCTGCACTCAATAAAAGATATTTTATCTCCTGTTTTGTATTGATTTTCTGGATCATGAACTTTATAACGCTTGCTTATTTTATAACGTTTCTTATATTTTGGATGACATTTAATTCGATCAACTTTAACAACAATGGTTTTGTCCATTTTATCACTAACTACAACTCCATGAAAAATTCTTTTTATAATTTTTTTTTGATTCATAATTCATTTTTTAAAAAATCATTGAAAATTTTTTATTTTTGATTTTAACTATAATTTAAATATTATAATGTTAATTGTTAATTGTCTTTTGATTTAACAAGGTTAATATTTTAGCAATTAGCTTTTTTGCATTTCTTAGTTCTCTAACTTTTTTTAACTGCTTTGAAGCAATTTTAAATCTTAGTTCGCGTAATTTTTCTTGCGACTCTTGCAGTAATTTTTGTAATTCATTTTCTGATTTTTGTTTTAATTCTTTAATTTTCATAAATTATCTGCTTACAAATTTAGTTTTAACTGGTAATTTATAACTTGCTAATTTCATCGCTTCTTTTGCTTTATTTTCTGGAATTCCATCCATTTCAAACATTACTGTTCCGGGTTTAACAACTGCCACATAATGATCAACAACTCCTTTTCCGCTTCCCATGGGCACTTCGGCGCTTTTTGCGGTTATTGGTTTATCAGGAAAAATTCTAATCCAAATTTTACCACCTCGACGAATAAATTGAACTATTACTTTTCTGGCGGCTTCTATTTGTTTTGCGGTAATCCATTTTTTTTCTAAAGATTTTAAACCAAAAGAACCAAAACTTACCTTGGTCATTCTAGATGCTTTTCTTCCGGACATTCCGGCCATTTTGTGCCATTTTCTGTGTTTTACTTTTTTTGGTGTTAACATAGTAAAAATACAAAAATCTCTCCCTGCGGGAGATCTGCCGAAGGCAGAAAAAATCAAAATGACAATGCAAAAAATAATAAAGTAAAATTCTCTGCCTACGGTACCGTGCCTACGGCAGGCAGGGATCTGCCGAAGGCAGAAAA
>CAYHOD010000007.1:0-15343 GCA_964358215.1 uncultured Gammaproteobacteria bacterium
TATATTTGTAAAATATTATTGTATTTTTTATTTTCTTTTTTATTATACGTAACACAATATAATTTTTTAGCCTGATAAGTTTTTCCAAAATAAACAAATAATGTTTAATTATTTGCCTTGAAATATTTAATGTGTCTGACAGCTCATTAAAATTAACCAATTGCCCGGCTTGATTTGCCAACCTGCCTTGAATCATGCAAAACAATAATCTCTGGAATGTCTAAATATTTAATTATTTTCGTCAAAACTTCTCTATTTTTATACATTTCTTTTTTCATAAAAAATATTAAATAATATTATAAGCGCAGTTTACAAATTATTCAATAATTTGTAAAATTAGAAACAGTTCTCAAAATAATTTCAAAAGTCGAACCTCTGACAATCAATTGTGGAAAAAATAAATTTGACAAATTTTCAAAATAATACAATAATATTAATGTTTAAATTTATACAAGACGATTACTGTGTTTACCAAATACAGTACCAGTATGAACTGGCATCTTAAATATTTAACTAAACTTTGGCAAATTTTTTGAGATTCCTTAATTAAAAGGTAAAAATAACAATGCAATTAAGTCATCCCGAGCGAACAATTATAAATTAACTGTGTCATCCCGAGCGAAGCCGACTCAATTATAAATTAACTGTGTCATCCCGAGCGAAGCCGTGGATCCCTTAAATTAATTTATAAATAAAGCTAAAATAAAGGGATTTCTCCATTTCGCTCGTCCCGAATAAACTTCGGGACTCGCTTCAGTCGAAATGACAGCACGGACTGAATAATTTTTACCAAAGTTTTGTTAATAAGTGTTTTGCAATATTTACAAAAAGCCAGGTGAAACCGCGAGGAAATCTCATTCTATCATACTAAAATTTTTTATTACGAACCATTTTTACATTATGACCACAAAAACAATAACAATTCAAAAAAAAGGAACGATTGTTTTGCCTCAAAAATGGCTTCAAAAAATTAATCAAGCAAATAAAATAAAAGCTTGTTTTGTCAATGGAAATATTATTTTAAGCGGTTTAGAAAATGAGCAAGTTTGCGCTTTATTTAATCAAGATTTAAATAAAAAAATTATTAGAGCAAAAGAAAAAAAACATACTAAAATATTTTTAACTCCAAAAGAACAAACAAACAAAAATCAAATTTGGTTTTGGACTAAAGAATGGCAAAAAAAAGAAAAAGAAGCGGAAAAAGATATTAAAAGCAAAAGATTAATTGGTCCATTTCAAGATGTAAAAAAACTTATTAAAGATTTAAAGAGTTAATTTTTATGATATTGTTTAGGACTAAAGTTTTTAAAAAAGAATATCAAAAATTATCTCAACAAGTCCAAAAAATAACAGATAAAAAATTGAAACTTTTTATAAAAAATCCTCATCATCCTTCTTTAAGAGCAAAAAAGATAAGGGGAAGTTTGAATATTTGGGAAGCAAGTATAACTATGAATTATAGATTTACTTTTCAAAAAGAAAAAAATGAAATTATTTTACGTAATATTGGCGCGCATAAACTTTTACTTAAACCTTAATTTTTAGAAAATTTCTATCTATTTTAACTTTAACAGCAATTGCTGTGGCTACCAACCACAAAATTATTTTTTTAAATCGCTATTATTAAAAGTGTCTCTTTGATTTTTTATGATCAATGAGGAAGCCAGGTGGAACCGCGAGAAAATCTCGTCCTAGCATACTAAAATTTTTTATTTAGTATTTTAAGACGAGGTTTTTTTATGGAAAAATTATCAATCGAAATTAAACGTCATTCGTTGGCGCACATAATGGCCGCGGCAATCAAAAAACTTTATCCAAAAGTTAAGTTTGGAATTGGACCGGCAATTGAAAATGGATTTTATTATGATTTTGATTTATCTGATTGCGATAAAAAAACTTTTGATCCGCAAAATTTATTAAAAATTGAAAAAGAAATGAAGAAAATTATTCAACAAAATTTAAAATTTGAAAAAAAAGAACCCTCAATGGAAGAAGCAAAAATAATTTTTGCAGACCAGCCGTATAAATTAGAATTATTAGAAAATTGCAAATCACAAGATAACTATAAGCTGCAAGCTGCAAGCTACAAGCTGATTACAAGCTATAAGTTAGATGATTTTGTTGATTTATGTAAAGGTCCGCATATTAATTTAACAAAAGAAATTAATTCCGAAGCCTTTAAATTAACAAAAATTGCCGGCGCTTATTGGAAGGGCGATGAAAAAAATCCCATGTTGACCAGAATTTATGGCATAGCTTTTAAAGCTAAAAAAGAATTAGACGATTATCTTATTCAACAAACAGAAGCGGAAAAAAGAGATCATCGAAAATTGGGCAAAGAATTAGATTTATTTCACATTGATGAAATGGTTGGTTTGGGTCTGCCTCTTTGGCACCCTAAGGGCGCAAAACTCTGGAGAATAATTGAAAATTTTTGGTATGATGCTCATGAAAAAGCTGGTTATGATTTAGTTCGCAGTCCGCATATTGGCAATAAAATTTTATGGGAAACTTCTGGACATTGGGGATTTTATAATGATAGTATGTTTTCACCCATTGAAGTTGGACAAAATTTATCAGCCAGTCAAAATAAAGAAAAAATAAAAGAATCAGAAATTTATTTATTAAAACCAATGAATTGTCCTTTTCATATTCAAATTTATAAAAATAATTTGCATTCTTATCGAGAATTTCCCTTTCGATGGGCTGAATGTGGCACTGTTTATCGTTTTGAAAAAAAGGGCGAACTCTCTGGCTTAACTCGCGTTCGCGGATTTACACAAGATGATGCTCACATTATTTGTCGAGCAGACCAAGTGGAAAAAGAATTGGAAAAAGTAGTTGATTTTATTCTTTTTATTTATCAATCCTTTGGCTTTAAATTAGAAAATGTTAATGTATATTTATCAACTCGCGATTTACAAAATACCAAATATGCAGGAAGTGATGAGGGATGGAATTTTACTGAAGAAATTTTAGAAAAAATAATCAAAATGAAAAAAATAACTTATCAAAAAGATATTGGTGGCGCGGTTTTTTATGGTCCAAAATTAGATTTTAAAATTAAAGATGTTTTGGGACGAGAATGGCAATGCTCAACTCTTCAATTTGATTTCAATTTACCCGAATGTTTTGATATGAATTTTATAAATGCTCAAGGCGAAAAAGAACGTCCTTATGTTTTACATCGAGCTCTTTTTGGATCATTTGAAAGATTTATTGGCTTATTAATTGAACATTACGCAGGCGCGTTGCCAATTTGGCTTTCACCAGTTCAAGTAAAAATTATTTCTGTGACTAATGCTCATATTGCTCATTGTGAAAAATTGGCTGATGAATTTAAAAAAGCCAATATTCGCATAGAAATTGACGACGCGAATGAAACTGTTGGTAATAAAATTAGAAAAGCAATAAATGAAAAAATACCATACATATTAGTTATTGGCGATAAAGAAATTCAAGGAAAATATTTTAATATTCGCGTTCGCGGACAAAAAGAAACAATAGAAATGACAAAAGAACAATTTTTTGAAAAAATAAAATGTGAAAATAAAAATTAAGAATCAAATTATGGAAAATGTAAAAATCATAAATCTTTAATCTTGATTTTCCTACAAGCTAAAAAGCTAAGAAGCTACAAGCTAATTTTATGTCTATTAATTACAAACAATTAGGATTAGTTACAACAAAGGAAATGTTTAAAAAAGCGATTAAAGAAAAATTTGCCATACCCGGATATAATTTTTCTAACATGGAACAATTACAAGCCATTATTCAGGCGTGTATTGAAACCGACTCCCCTGTTATTTTACAAATATCTAGCGGCGCTTATGAATACATTGGTCCAATTTTATTGCGCAATATGATTATTGGAATAATACAAACAATGAAAGAAAGTAATATAAAAATTCCTATTGCGCTGCATCTTGATCACGGACACACATTTCAATTGTGCAAATCTTGCATTGATAATGGGTTTAGTTCTGTGATGATTGACGGTTCTTATCTTTCATATGAAAAAAATATTTGTCTTACTAAAAAAGTTGTAAATTACGCTCATTCTAAAAATGTGGTTGTTGAAGCTGAATTGGGAGTTTTAGTTGGAATTGAAGATAATACAAAGGCCAAAAAAAATTTATACACTAATCCGGAAAAAGTAAAAAATTTTATTTCTAAAACAAACATTGATTCTTTGGCTATTGCTATTGGCACTAGCCATGGCGCGTATAAATTTAAAATTGATTCAAATGAAAAAATGCCTTCTTTACAATTTGATATTCTTAAAAAAATAAAAAAACAATTGCCAAATTTTCCAATTGTTTTGCATGGCGCTAGTTCAATAGCGTCAAAATACGTGAATATAATTAATCAAAATGGCGGTAATATTAAAAACGCCATTGGTGTTTCTGAAAATCAACTGCGAAAAGCGATTAAAAATGGAATTAGTAAAATTAATATTGATTCTGATATTCGCATTGCAATGACTGCTATAATTCGTAAAACGCTAACTAAAAATCCAAAAGAATTTAATCCTAGAGAATATTTAGGTCCAGCGCGCGAAGAATTAATTAAAATAATTAAACATAAAAATAAAAAAATATTTGGTTCAACTGGATTTGGACATAAAATTAATATTATGGGAGTTCAACTCCCATAGATTGGCATTTTAGGTTATTGACATATAATAATAAATATTTAAAATATACTTGTGTTACAAAGTATATTTTTATTTTTAATAGCCCGCTAAAGCGGGGTAAATAATTATTTTTAATTATTTTAATTAAAGGAATTCCCTGCAGCTCTGCCGCTAGGTAGTTCATTTATTTTTATGGAAGAAAAAAATATTAATGAAAAAGAAATTTTAAATATTAAACCCGGAATGACTGTAAAAATTCATCAAAAAATTAAAGAAATTGGAGCCAAAGGAGAAAGAGAAAGAATTCAAGTTTTTGAAGGTATTGTTTTAGCTCGAAAACATGGAAAAGAAAAAGGAGCTACTATTACAGTTCAAAAAATGTCTTTTGGTGTTGCGGTAGAAAAAATTTTTCCTATTAATTTACCAACAATCACTAAAATAGAAATAGTTAATCAAGCAAAAGTCCGAAGAGCTAAACTTTATTATTTAAGAAATTATAAAAAGAAATTAGAAATAGACAAAAGTAACGAGTAACCAGTAATAATAAAAGCGAAAAATGTAAAGCGAAAAATGCAAAATAACAACGTAAAATCATAAATTCAAAATTACAAATTCTAAATAATATCAAAATTCAAATATCTCTGCCTACGGCAGATCCACCGCAGGCGGAAAAATCCAAAACATAAATTAAAAGTTTAGAATTTTGAATTTTGGTTATTGTAATTTATTTGTTATTTGTTATTTGTGATTTTGTCTCCCTTCGGGAGATCTGCCGTAGGCAGAGATTTTAAATTTATGCTTTTGCATTTTAATTTGCATTTTCCATAATTTAATTCTTGATTCTTAATTCTTAATTTGTTTATGTTAAATAAATTTTTTGGATATTTTTCTAAAGACATGGCTATAGATTTAGGAACAGCCAACACCTTGGTTTATGTTAAAGACAGAGGAATTGTTATTAATGAACCTTCGGTGGTGGCAATTAATACGCGAACCGATCAAATTTTAGCTGTTGGCGAAGAAGCAAAAAATATGATTGGTCGGACACCGAGTCATATTATTGCCAGCAATCCCCTTTCAAACGGGGTTATTTCTGATTTTGAAGTTGCGGAAAAAATGTTAAAATATTTTATTGATAAAGTTCATCAGGAAAAATTTACTTTAATTCCAAGACCAAGAATGATTATTGGCATTCCTTTAGAAATTACCGAGGTTGAAAAAAAAGCCGTTGAAGACGCGGCGATTCAAGCTGGAGCAAGAGAAGTTTTTTTAATTGAAGGACCAATGGCTGACGCAATTGGTTCACGAATTCAAGTTCAAGAGGCAAACGGAAATATGATTGTCAATATCGGAGGAGGAACTACTGAAATAGCCGTTATTTCTTTAGGCGGAGTTGTTACATGGAAATCTCTTTTAATTGCCGGCAATGAATTTAATAAAAATATTATTAATTATGTAAGAGAAAAATTTAATCTTCTTTTGGGAGAACGTACAGCCGAAGAAATTAAAATTAAAATAGGATCGATTTTTTTTCCTCAGGAACAAAACGAAAAAGAATTACAAAAACCGCTTGAAAGAAAAATCAGGGGTCGTGATTTAATAACAGGATTGCCAAAAGAAATAACAATTACTGACGCGGAAATACAAGAATCTTTAATTCGTTCGGTTAAATTGATAATAGAAGCGATTAAAGACACTTTAGAAAATACTCCTCCCGAATTAGTTTCTGATATTTATAAAAAAGGTATTATTTTAACGGGTGGAGGCGCGCTTTTGCGAGGATTTGATAAATTAATTTCTCAACAAATTCAAATTCCTGTTTATATTACCGATGATCCTTTAACTTGTATGGTTAGAGGAATTGGAATTCTTTTAGAAAATCCAAAACTCTTAAAAGATATTGTTATTCCGGCCAAACAAACCCCAGTGAAAATAATTTAATAGTTAATGTTATAATGTTACAATGTTATCATGTTATAATGTTTTTACCCTTTGGCTAAAATTAAACCAATAATTTCTTTTGCCCCGGATTTTTTTAATGCGCGAGCCGCTTCTTTTAAAGTGGATCCGGTAGTTAAAACATCATCAAAAAGGATGATGTTTTTGTTTTTAATAATTTCTGGTTGAATACAAATGAAAGCGTTTTTAATATTTTTTCTTCTTTCTTTTTCTTTAAGCTTTGTTTGAGATTTTGTATTGCGTTTTCTTTTTAAAACATTATTAATCACAGAAATTTTAAATTCTTGAGCGATGATTTGAGTTAATAATTCTGATTGATTAAATCCTCTTTGAAAAAAACGTTTTCGATAAAGAGGTATCGGAATTAAAAAATAAGAATTATCAAATAAAAAATTTAATTTTGATTGATAAAGAAAATTTATAATAATTTTTCCGAGCGGTTTGGCTAAAGCTTGAATATATTGATATTTAAAAGTATGAATGGCTTGTTTAAGAATTTTTTCTTCATAAGAAGACGCGACAAAAATATTTTTTAAACAAGAATGGAATAAACATTGCTGGCAAATACACCCCATTCTGGCTGGCTTTTTGCAAATTGGACAAAAATTTTTTAAATTTAAATTAATTTTTTTAAAACATTCTTCGCAAAGCCAAAGATCTTCTTTTTGGCAACCAACGCATTCAATTGGAAAAAGAAGATCAAGAAAAAAATTAATAATTTTTTTAAATTTTTTAATCAAGTTTTTCATTTTACTTTATTATTTTCTATAATTTGGCGCGTCTTTGGTAATAAAAATATCATGCGGATGAGATTCAACTAATCCAGAAGAAGAAATACGAAAAAAATTCGCTTTTTTATGTAATTCAGCAATGTTTGCTGCGCCAACATAACCCATACCGCTGCGCAAACCGCCTAAATATTGATAAATAATATTAGCTGCTTCACCTTGATAAGTTACAACTCCTTCAACGCCTTCGGGTACGAGTTTATTTTTTTCTAAAAATATTTGATTATATCTTTCTCTGCTCGCTGCGCTTGATTCCATTGCTCCCAATGATCCCATGCCGCGATAATTTTTAACCTGCATGCCTTTATAAAAAATAACATCGCCTGGTGTTTCTTTAGTGCCAGCAAGTAATCTGCCAAGCATAACAGAATCAGCTCCTGCTCCTAAAGCAATAGTAATGTCTCCGGAATTACGAATACCGCCATCGGCGCAAACGGGAATTTTCGCTTTAACAATAGCTTTGCTGCAATTATATATAGCTGTAACTTGCGGACAACCAATGCCAGCAATAATTCTGGTGGTGCAAATAGAGCCAGGTCCTTGTCCAACTTTTATACCATCTGCGCCAGCCATTGCCAAATTTTTTGCCGACTCGCCTTCAGAAATATTTCCAACAACTACATCAAAACTACTGTATTTCTTTTTAATTTTTTTTAAAACATTAATAACATTTTTAGAATCACCATGGGCAGTATCTATTACAACAACATCTACATTTTCTTTGTTTAATAAATCCAATCTTTCCCAAACATCATTTCCTGCGCCAATAGCGGCGCCAACTCGCAAACGACCATTTTTATCTGTATTGTAACTAAGCGAACCGCCAAATTTAATGCGTATGACATCTGAAAAAACATACATACCGCGAAGAAATTTATTTTTATCAACTAGTGGTAAAACTTTCTTTTTATTTTTTATCATAATATCGTAAGCCTTATTTAAATTGGTATTTTGTGGCGCAACTATTATTTGTTTGCTCATTATATCTTTAATGCGTTTGGCGGCACGATTGTTACAAAAATCAAAATCATTTTTTGTCACTATTCCAACAAGATGCCCTAATGAATTTAATACTGGAAAACTATGAAATACATATCCTTTTTCTTTTTTGTGATTTAACACATTTTGAATAACATCGTTTTCAAAAACACAAATCGGTTTATCAATTAAACCATTTAAATAAAATTTTACTTTTGCCACTTCGTCTGCTTGTTGTTTAGAAGAATTATTACGATGAATAATGCCCAATCCTCCTAATAATGCCATGTTGATTGCCATTTTGTGTTCGGTTATGGTATCCATTGCCGCGCTAACTAACGGAATTTTTAATGACACATTGCGTGAAAATTTTGTTTTTAAATCAACATTAATTGGCATAATTTTTGAATAAGATGAACGTAAACGCACATCATCAAAAGACAATGCCAATCCAATTGATTCTATTTTTTTAAAAAAAAGATCTTTACTATTCATAACAATTAACAGATAACAATTAACAATTTGAAATTTACGTTTTTATTATTCCCATTCCATTGTTGCAGGCGGTTTATTTGTTATATCATATACCACTCTATTTATTTCTGTAATCTCATTAGTAATTCTCGTTGATATTCGTTCAAGAATAGAAAATGAAATTTTGGAAAAATTTGCTGTCATTGCGTCTTGCGATTCAATAATTCTGACAACTATTGGATATTTATAACTTCTTTCGTCTCCTTGAATTCCAACACTTTTAATTGATAATAAAACAGCAAAACTCATCCAAATATTTTTCCAAAATTTTGTTTCTTTTAATTCTTCTTCGATAATTTTTCCAGCCTGCCGGACAATTTTTACTCGCTTAGGCGTTATTTCTCCAATAATTCGTATAGCCAAACCAGGACCAGGAAAAACTTGTCGTGTAGTAATTTCTTTTGGTAAATTTAAATTATGCGCAAGTTTTCTTACTTCATCTTTATATAAATCTTTAAGCGGTTCATATAATTTCATTTTTAAATTTTTAGGCAATCCTCCAACATTATGATGAGATTTTATTCTTGATGAGTGTTGAGTTAAACCGCTTTCAATTCTATCTGAATAAATTGTTCCTTGAATTAAAAAATCCGCTTGCTCTTTTTTTGCAATATTATAAAAAATATCAACAAAGAGTTTTCCAATAATTTTTCTCTTTTTTTCTGGTGAAATAATTCCTTTTAGAGCGCAAAAAAATTGTTTTTCTGCTCTGATAATTTTTAAATTTAAATTTGCTTTATTAAAAATTTTTTTTATAAATTTTGTTTCTTTATCGCGCATTAAACCAGTATCAACATAAACGGCAATTAATTTTTTATTAATTGCTTTTCCGACAAGCGAAGCGGCAACAGAAGAATCAACGCCTCCCGAAAGTCCGATGATTGCCTTTTTGTTTCCAATAATTTTTTTTGTTTCTTCAATTAAATTTTGAGCGACCAATGTTGATGTCCATGATTTTTTACATTTACAAATATCAAAAACAAAATTTTTTAATATTTGATCTCCATTTTCTGTGTGGCTTACTTCGGGATGAAATTGCACGCCGAAAATTTTACGCTTTACATTTGCAAATACGGCAATTTTTGAATGTTCAGTGTTTGCTATTGATATAAAAAATTTTGGAAGTTGGACAATAATGTCGCGGTGATTCATCCATACGTTTTTTAATTTTCCATAACGCGCTAAAATTTTTTCTTTGTTATTAATATGTAATTTCATCAATCCATATTCACCGGATTTTCCAGAAATAACTTTACCACCCATTAAATGAGCAATTAACTGATGGCCATAACAGATTCCTAAAATAGGTAAATTTAAGTTTAAAATTTTTTTATCAAATTTTGGCGCACTTTTTTCATAAACAGAACGCGCGCCGCCAGAAAGAATAATTCCACCTATAGATTTATCAGATTGTAAAATTTTTACAGAAATATCTGATGGTATTATTTCAGTATGTACTCCAAAATCCCTAATTCTTCGTGAAATCAAATGACAATATTGTCCCCCAAAATCCAAAATAATTATTTTATTCATAGTGGACAGCCGTAAAGCCGTAGAGCTCTAAAGCTATAATTAACATTTTAATAATTTTAATTTCCAATTCTCCCTGTTTCGATTCGCGCAATGTGTATTTTTTAAGGGGACTGTCCCCAATTTTCAATGGCTTAAAACCCATATAAATAAAGGGCTTTGAGCTTAAAAATTATTTTTAGCCACTTTTTGATCAAAAAAATTTTAAATCATTTTTTCATCAATAAAAGAAAATATTTTTTTGAAATTTATTATTTTTTTTATAAAATTAAATCATTAAAAAGCATAACCAGCTAAAGCTGGGAAAATAAAAATCTTTATTTACCCCACTTTAGTGGGCTATTAAAATTATTTAAAAATTATTTTTTTATTTTCCACACAAACTTTAATGAGTTTATTTTTTTCAAATTTATTCTCAAGCATTCCCTGAGCAAGTTGATTGATAATTAAATCTTGAATTTTTTGACGAATTAATCTCGCGCCATGTTCCGGAACAAAACTTTTTTTAGCAATAAATTTAATCGCTTCATCTGTTAATTCAAGTTTTAAATTTTTTGTCGCTAAATTTTTATTCAATTCTTTTATTTGTAAAATAGTTATTTTTTCCAAATTTTCAATATTTAAAGGTTGAAAAATTAAAATTTTATCTATGCGATTTAAAAATTCTATTCGGAAACGAGAAGGTAATTCTTTTAAAATTTCTTTTTTTGCCTGTTTATAAATTTCCTTTGATTCTTTTTCTTTATTTTGATTTCTAAATCCTATTTTGGCGTTTTGATTGAATTTTTCAACGCCAACATTGGAAGTCATAATAATAATTGTATTTTTAAAATTAATTTTTCGTCCAATGGCGTCCGTTAAATGACCGTCTTCTAAAACTTGCAGTAATAAATTTAAAACATCTGGATGCGCTTTTTCTATTTCATCAAAAAGAATTAATGAATACGGTCTTGCCTTAACTGCGTCAGTTAATTTTCCGCTTTCTTTGTAACCAACATAACCGGCCGGAGCGCCAATTAATTTAGAGATATTAAAACTTTCGCTAAATTCAGACATATCAATTCTGATAAAAGCGTCTTCATCAATAAAAATTGTTTTGGCTAATATTTTAGCCAATTCTGTTTTTCCAACGCCACTAGGTCCTAAAAAAAGAAAAGAACCAAATGGACGGCCGGATGATGTTAATCCCAAACGAGAACAACGAATACACTCGCTTATTTTTTTAATTACTTCGTTTTGATTAATAATTTGTTCCTGTAATGTTTTTTCTAAATCTATTAATTGTTTTTTTTCGTTAAAAACTAATTTTTGAATTGGAATCCTAGTTATTTTAGAAATTGTTTCTCTTATTTCTTTTTCGGTTATTTTTCCTAAAATTCCCTTTTTATCTTCTTTTGTTTTTTTATAAAGCATCTTTATTTCTTCTAAAATCTTATCACTTTCTTCTTTTAAAAAATAGGCGCGTTTAAAATCTTCTTTCAAAATAGCTTCTCTTTTTTCTTGTTCTATAATTTCCAATACATTTTCTTTATTTTTAATTTCTTTTAAGGAACTATCTTTAGTTTTAATAACTTTAATTCTTGCAGCCGTTTCATCAATTAAATCAATGGCTTTATCAGGTAAAAATTTAGAAGGAATATATTGTTCACTTAAAGTACAAGCGGCCAATAAAGCGTCGTCTGTAATGGATATTCGATGAAAAATTTCATAATTATTTTTTAATCCTTTTAAAACCTGAAAAGTTGTTTCTATATTAGGTTCATTGATAAAAATTGGCTGAAATCTTCTTTCTAAAGCCGCTTCTTCTTCAATATATTTTTTATATTCGCTTAAAGTTGTTGCCCCGATTAAACGAATTTCGCCATGAGCTAAAGCGGGTTTTAAAATATTAGCCGCATCTAACGAACCAGGCATATTGCCAGCTCCAACAAGTGTGTGAATTTCATCAATAAATAAAATAATATTTGGATCTTTTTTAATTTCTTCAATAATCTGCTTCAAACGAATTTCAAATTCTCCTCTAAAAGAAGAGCCGGCAATTACATTGCTTAAATCCAAAGTAAAAATTTTTTTATCCATTAAAACATCCGGCACTTGCCCAAGTATAATTTTTTTAGCTAATCCTTCAACTATCGCCGTTTTGCCCACTCCGGGATCGCCAATTAAAACAGGATTATTTTTTGTTCGACGAGAAAGTATATCAATAAGACGATTGATTTCTTCTTCCCTTCCAATCACCGGATCAATAAATTTTTGAATTTTATGATCAGTTAATTCTACACAAAAAAAATTTAAAGCGGAATCTTTTCTTATTTTTGAAAAATTTTTATTTTTTTGATCTATAAAAGGGGCGACTAATTCAGAAAATTTCGAAGTGGCTTTTAAAATATCTTTTATTTGTTTTTTACAACCTTCAATATTTATTTTTTTTGCTTTCAACATTTTTTTAACAAAAGGAAATTCTAATTCAATAAGAGCGGAAAGCAAATGTTCGGTTCCAATATATTTATGTTGATTTTGAGCGGCGATTGTAACAGCCTTAAGAAGAATTTTTTTACTTAAAAATGAAAGTCGAAGAATTTTTGTATTTTTAATTTTTATCTCGCGGGTAGTCATTTTATTTATAACAAATTTAGAATTAAAAAATGGATTTTCAGAAAAAATTAAAACTTTAATTTTTTCTGTTTCCATGCCTAATTTATTTAAAATCTCTCTACCCAAACTTCCTTTAACCAAAGACAAGCTATAAAATAAATGCTCTGGGGTTATTTCATCGGCATTTAAAAGAAAAGCTACATCTTGAGCTTCAGAAAATACTTTATGAAGATATTCGGTATATTTTTGTGAAGGACTGTTGTTGATCATAAAATTGAATTGCAAATTGCAATTTGAAATTTTTTTAGTTTTCCTCCCATTTTTTTATTTTTAAAGCCTCTTTTGCCGCTTGAACCTGAGCTTCTTGTTTAGAACTTCCTTCTCCTTTAGCTATTAATTCTTTTTCTAAATAAACTCCAATTTGAAAATGTTTATCATGATCAGGACCGCTTTCTTTTAAAACTTTATAACAAGGAGTTATTTTTTCTTTTTCTTGAGCGACTTCTTGTAATTTGCTTTTTGGATCAATGTAGGTTTTTTTAATTAAAATTTCAGGTAATTTTACTAAAAAATATTTTTCAATAAATTTTTTTGTTTTTTTATAATTTTGATCTAAATAAATAGCTCCGATTAAAGCCTCTGTTGCATTTGCTAAAATATAACGACGCGCTTTGCCTTGTGAATTTTCCTGCGCCTCTCCTTTGCTTAAATAAATATATTCATCTAAATTAAGTTCAAAAGCCAATTCAGAAAGCATTTGAGAATTTACCAAACTTGCTCTTAAATTAGTTAATTCTCCTTCTGATTTTTCTGGATACACGGTATATAAAAATTCTGTTATAATTAATTCTAAAACAGCATCGCCTAAAAATTCTAAACGTTCATTGTGTTTTAAATAAAAATTTGGATTTTCATTTAAATAAGATCGATGAATTAACGCCTGATGCAGTAAATTTTTATTTTTGAAATTAACATTTATTTTTTTTTCTAATTCAAATATTTTTTTCTTCATTTAAAAAAGTATGAGATTTATAAAAAGCGCCTAAAACGCCATTAATAAATTTTCCCGAAGAATCGCCGCCAAATGTTTTCGCTAATTCTATACTTTCATTAATAGCCGCTTTTGGCGGAATTTCTGAAGAAAATTTAAGTTCATAAAATCCTATTCTTAAAATATTGCGATCAATAACAGTAATGTTTTCTATCGGCCATTCTGGCGCGTACTTTTGAATACATTCATCTATTTCTTTTATATTTTTAATAATTCCATCAATTGTTTCTTTGATAAAATTTTGATTATCAATTCCTGAAGCAAAATTTTTTAAATTATGTTCTAAAATAAACGGTATTTGTTCATTATTTCTACCATGAAAATCCCATTGATAAAGAGTTTGAAAAACAATTGTTCGCGCTAAATGACGATTAGACATAATAAAAATTCAAAATGTAAAAATCTCTGCCTACGGCACCATGCCTTCGGCAGGCAGGGATCTCCCGTAGGGAGAAAAATGTAAAATGACAATTAACTAAGAGTAATCCGTAATCCGTAACTCGTAACTATAATTTGCCAAAGGCAAATATTAATTTTATTATTGGTTACTGGTTTTTCTTACAAAATGTTAGAATGTTATTATGTTGCAATGTTAAAATGTTTTCTACACCACTTCTGCTAAATAACATTGCTCGCAATAAACTATTTCAGGACGATCTGGAGAATAAACTGTTTGAATTTCTTTTTGGCATTTTTGACATTGTTTTTGAAAAAGTTTTCTTTGGGGTAATTGAAATAGTCTATCTTTATGACGTTGAAGTGGAAATTTTCTAGGAATTGGAAGTCTCATTCTACGATAAAATTCCAATTCCATTGGAATAATTTTGTAAGCTCTGCCGGTAATTTCACATTTTAAAATTTTATCTAAAATATCATCTTTAACTTCAGAAATATCATCAGGAATTTGATAATCAGAAAAATCGTATTTTATATCTGATTCATAATCTGACCAAGAATAACCTTTTTCTAAAGCTTCTTTTTTGTTCAATGGATAATAATCTTGAGCAGCAGTTTCATTATAACCAAATAAAGAAAATTCAGATGGAAAAAATTCTCCATATTGATAAATAATTTCTTTTGTTTTTATTTTTTCTTCATTTTGACTTTTGCATTTTGCATTTTGCATTTTACCAATGTACGGCATTTCATTCATATGCTCAATTATTTTTGGAACCAATTCTTTGTATTCTTCTTTAGAATATTGTTTGTTTAAAATGCAATACTCTTTATTTTTTAAATTAACGCAACCAAAACAATTATTGCTCCCTACAA